>NZ_JBNBPO030000010.1:0-126578 GCF_051280635.3 Nocardioides proteolyticus
GCCATGACCCTCTACGACCCCGAGGCGGCTGAGGCCCGGCGTGAGGCGTCGTCGGACTCCCGGCGGTTCGACGTCCACCTCGACGACGTCACCGACGGCGTCGTGCAGGTCGACGGGGTCCTGGACGCCGCTGATGGTGCCGACCTGGACACCGCCGTCAACCGCCGCGCGGTGTTGTTGGGCAAGCTCGGCCACGACGGGTCACTCGATGTGCGGCGGGCGGTCGCGGTCGGCGACCTCGCCCGCAACGACCTCACCCTCGACCTCGAGACCGTCGACGAGTCCACCGGCGAGGTCACCACCGCATCCCGCGGCCGGCGAGCCGTCCTCAACGTCCACATCTCCGACATGGCGCTGACATCATCCGCCGACGCGTCCGGCCAGGAGGCGTCGGTGGGGCGGTGGGAGGACCAGCAACGCCCCATCACCGTCGCACAGATCAAGGAGTGGCTGTCCGCGGCCGGGACGACGGTGGTCGTGCGGCCGGTGATCGACCTCGCCGGACACATCCCGGTGGACTCCTACGAGATCCCTGACCGCCACCGCAAGCAGGTCGAGCTGCGCGACCACCACTGTGCGTTCCCGTGGTGCGGCCGCCGCGCCAGTCGCTGCGACCTCGACCACGCCCTCCCGCACAACCGGGGTGGGGTGACGTGTCCGTGCAACCTCGTCCCCGCCTGTCGGGCCCACCATCGGGCGAAGACGTTCTCCACCTGGCGCTACGTCATCGTCCAACCCGGCACCTACCTGTGGATCACCCCCAACGGGCGGCACTTCCTCGTCGACCACACCGGCACCCGCACCCTCGACCCACCCGTTCACGTCGACACCGACGTGCACGGCCCGCCGCCGGACCACGACACCCGGCCCTGGCCCATCCAGACCGGCCCACCCTGCCCCGGCTAGCAACCCCGCCCCACACCCCACCCCTCGGTGGGGTCACAGGCATGTCCTGTGTCGAGTGGTGATAGGCACCAGGCCAGCACGCGCGCTTCTCGTCCGTTCGTACCGCCGGGACCTGCGGATGATCGGCGGCTGCCACGTCCCTGGTGCGTGTCGCTGCCACGGCGCAGACTGTCCGCGTGACCGAGAGGGTGAGCGCCGATGAGCAGCGGAGCGCAGCCGCACCACAGACTCATCCGCGTCGGCGGCTTTCGATGCGTTGGATCGTCGCGGGCATCTCGGTGGCCACCGTCGTCGGCCTGGCGCTGGCGTACTCCCTGTGGTGGACCAGACCCACAACCTTCGGCGGTGTGGGCAACGGGTTCGCTTTCAAGCAGACCACCGAGAGGATGCATCCGGTCACGGTCGACATGGTCCAGCGCCCTTTCGAAGCGGATGCCGAGACCATCACGGTGAACGACGTCAGCCCCCGCGTGGTCGTGAACACCGCCGACGCCCTCATCACGTTCGGTGTCTGCCACCGGAGCGACGACTCAGCGTTCATGTCGGCCCATGGGCTCGCCGAGCGTTCGTGCGAGACCGTCACCGAGGTCGGGGGCCAGCACGCGCGCCTGACGAGGGACGCCACCACGACCATCACGATGACGGTGACGCCACGGCGTCATGGCCGTGTCGTGATCAGGGGCATGAATGTCGACTACACCCGGGGCTCCGGTCATCTCTGGCAACGCGGCAGCGAAGCCACCGGACCTGTGGTCAGAATGAGGGTCAGCAAGTAGCGCCACTCCGGAGCGGATCAACACGTGGCGATGACACTTGTCATGCCGCTGCGGGCGGAGTCCCGACCATGCCGCTGTCGTACGTTGTGGTCGGCTGGTTGAGAGGATGTGGCGTATGTCGAGCCAAGAGACGGGGTCACCGGCGCTGGCGCAGATGATCCACATGACTGACCTGTTCACGTGGCTGGTGCAGACCGCAGGCAAGGTGCTCGCCGTACTGATCCTCACCCCTTTGGCGCTGGGGATCGTGGGCGCGTTCATCGACGCAGACGGTGGAGGCCTCACCGCGGGCGTCGGTATCGGCTCGGCGCTGAGCCTCTTGATCCTGCTGGTGTGGCTGCCGACGACGACGGCACCTTTCCCGCGTGACCGCGTCATCGAGCTGCTGGACGCCGAGGTCGCCGACGAGACAGCCACAGAGACCCCGCCAGCCACGCCGTCCGTGGAGATTCTCGGACCGGAGAGCGGACGGCGCCCACGCGGGCCGGGACGCGGCCGGCGGCACTGACCGGTTGCTGTCTCGTCCTGATCCGTCCGAGCGCTCGTCGGCCCGCTGCGCTGGCGCTCCGTCCGGATGAACAATTCCTGTTCCCGCACGAACGATCTCTCCCCGAACCTAGGTTGATCCCCGCAGGCAGCCCGACGGGGGATGCCATCACGGGGGAGAAGACATGTCGGCACCTCGGAGATCCCGTCTGGCCGTAGCGGGAGCCGTAGCCCTGCTGATGACCGGTGGAGCCCTCGCCGCCCAGCCGGCGAGTGCAGACGGTGCGGATGGGCCGCACAGCGGGTGGGCGATCCGCGACGATGCGGCGGACCCGGCGCAGAGCGTGACCCACGAGCATCTGGGCGCAGATGTCGCCGTGGGATCGTGGACGGGACCGTTCGCCGACCTCGACGACGCGCAGGTTCTCAGCTTCAGCAGCCGGCCGGCCGAGGGGCCGGGCTTCGGCGGCAACCTCGCTCTTCCGGCCGGTCAGACGTTCCAGGCCGGACAGACCTACTCCGTCGACGCCGTGGCCAGCCGATCGACTCCTGACAGCGGCCGGCTCCGGATCTGGCGCGAGGGCACCATGTGCGGGCTGACTCCTGACGACGTCGAGCGCCTCTCGGGTCGCTACGTGGCGGCCAACCCGGCGACGGGATGGGTGCACGTCAGCGAGATCGAGTACGACGGCGCGGGCAGGCTCGTGCGGTTCGCCGCGACGTTCGAGGTGAACTGCCAGGTGGTCGGGGGACCGCCCGGGTTCGAGGGCAGCATCGCGGCCAATGCCACCCATCCGTTGTCACCGATCCCCGAAGCTCCCGCCACTCCGAGCCCGGTGACGGACCTGAAGGCCAAGAACGTCGGGCCGGACAGCGCCGGGAACAACACGACCACCCTCACCTGGGTGAACCCCACCCCCGACGGTGACGTGACCATCGACATGGTGCATTCGTCCAACCACGCGCTGTTCCCTGCCGTGCTCGCCGCGGCCGAGACGAAGCTCTACCGCGGCACCGCCAGCCGCTACCACGACCCCCACGTCGAGTTCATGGACACCCGTACCTACCGCGTGGTGCCGCGAGGCGCCACCGGCCGCCTGGGACCGCCGTCACTGCTGACGGTGATGGGGACGCGCCTCGCCTTCCCGATGCTGACGCGACGGCTCACCATCGGGGAGGAGGTCACCTTCACCGGCCGGCTCAGCGAAGCGTGGGACTACACCCGCCCTGCCGACGTGATGAAGGGTCCCGGGTTGGAGGGCCGCACGGTCCTCATGTGCAGCCAGTCGTCCGTCGACTACGTCGAGGGGGAGTGCACCCCGGTCGACAAGGCGGTCACCACGACCGACGGCCACTTCTCGTTGACGGCGCGGCCGTTGGCGAACCGCTACTACCGGATCGTGCTTCCGGCAACGGCACACATGGTCGGCAACTCCCAGTACGCCGTGGGCGCCCTCGTCGCACCGAGAACCGACCTGAGGGCCCCGGAGGCCGAGCCGGTCGGCGCCCGAGCACGGGGCGTCCGTCGCGGCTCGGTCATCCACTTCTCGACCTCGCGAGCGCGGGCCGGGTCTCGCGGCTACGTGCGCCTGCAGCGCTACGACGGCGACCGGTGGCGGACCATCAAGCGCAAGCGGCTGGGCACCGGCTCTAGCCGACTGGCGGTCCCCTTCCGCGAGTACCGCCGCGGCCGGCACGCCTACCGGATCGTCAAGCCGGGCGACTCCCGCCACATCAACGGGCGCAGCAGGACCATCCACGTGCGGGTCCGGTGACCGAACGCCCCCCTTCTGGCACCGCCGGACAGGGCACCTGCAGTCTGACCGCAGCCTGACTGCGGCCGCCGCTCACAGCGGCCTGGTCGCCGGCCCTTCCAGCACCTTGCCGTCGGCGTCGAACCGTGACCCGTGCAGCGGGCAGTCCCACGAGCGCTCGTTGTCGTTCCACGAGAGGACGCCGCCGAGGTGGGTGCAGATGGGGGCGTCGTCGTCGCGAAACGGCTTGCTGGCGTAGCCGTAGGCGAGATGGCAGCCGACCTCGGTGTTGAACAGCGCCGCCTTGCCCGCCGCGAGGACCTCCCGCGGTGTCCAGCTGCGCAGGGCACGGCCCCAGGCGGGCGGCTGGCCGTCGAGGGTGTCGGCGGCGAGCAGCAGCGCGGCGGCGGGGGCGGTGCTGAAGCCCCACTTCTCGAACCCGGTGACGACCTGGATCCGGTGGTCGCCGGGCAGCAGCGGACCGACGTACGGCAGGCCGTGGATCGGGGACTGGTCCTGGGCCGACCACACGTGCCGCAGCTCGGAGCCGGGGAAGGTCTCGCGGGCCCAGTCGAGGAGCTGGTCGAGGCGCTTCGTCGGCGAGCTGCGGCCGGTCGTGTGGCCGGAGCCGCCGACCATCAACAGGTCCTCGCCGTCGCCGCTGCGCACCGACCTGAGGGAGCGCACCTGCAGGTCGGAGGAGAGGTGCATGCCGTCGGGCTGCCAGTCCGAGGTGATGGTCGCGGCATAGGACCGCTGCGGCTTGAGCCGGGCGAAGAACGCGCCGCGGTCGAGGATCGGCTGGTTGGTGGCGAGTACGACGCGCGCCGCGTCGACCTCCGCGCCGGTGTCGGTGTGCAGGCGCACCCGGCTGGACTCCCGATCCACCGAGACGACCCGGGTCGCCTCGTGCACGGTGCCGCCCTCGGCCTCCACGCTGGCGAGCAGGGACGAGAGCAGCTGCATCGCGTCGACCTGGAACTGGTCGTCGAGGCGGACCGCCCCGAGCACGTCGTACGGCAGCTCCGTGTCGTCGGTCCAGTAGGCTCCCAGGCCCGCCACCTTCGACGCGGTCAGCTCCGCCCGCGCGCGGAGCTCGCCGACGCGCGTGGTGGCGTAGGTGGTCGCGTGCCGCTTCTCGGCCAGCACGCCGTGGTCGGTGCAGTAGCGCCACAGCCACGCCTGCCCCTCGCGGCTCGCCTCGACGTACTGCCGGGCGACCGACGGCGGGTTCGCCCGGAGCACGCGGCTGAGCTTCGTGCCCTGGAGGAGGCTCACCTTGCCGGTGGTGTGGCCGCTCGTGCCGTCGCCGATCCGGCGCGCCTCCAGCAGCGCGACGGACCGGCCGCCGCGGGCCACCAGGAGCGCGGCGAGCAGGCCCGCGAGGCCCCCGCCGACCACCACGACGTCGTAGGTCGCCCGCCCGATCAGCGGCGGCCGCTGGTCGGGGCGGGGGCTGGTGAACCACACCGGCATGCTGTCGGCGGGACGCTGGGATCTCGGTTCCGACGCGAACATGGCAGTTCAGTACCCGATCTGGTCCCGGACAGTAGTGTGCTGACATGGACCGTCGGATCTTCGGGATCGAGAACGAGTACGGCGTCACGTGCACGTTCCGCGGTCAGCGGCGGCTCAGCCCCGACGAGGTCGCCCGCTACCTGTTCCGCAAGGTGGTCAGCTGGGGGCGGTCCAGCAACGTCTTCCTGCGCAACGGCGCCCGGCTCTACCTCGACGTCGGCAGCCACCCCGAGTACGCCACCCCCGAGTGCGACGACGTGATCGACCTGGTCACCCACGACAAGGCGGGGGAGCGGGTGCTCGAGGGCCTGCTGCTCGACGCCGAGCAACGGCTCCACGACGAGGGGATCGCCGGCGAGATCTACCTGTTCAAGAACAACACCGACTCCGCCGGCAACTCCTACGGCTGCCACGAGAACTACCTCGTCAGCCGCGCCGGCGAGTTCAGCCGGCTGGCCGACGTGCTGATCCCGTTCCTGGTCACCCGCCAGATCGTCGTCGGGGCCGGCAAGGTGACCCAGACCCCCCGCGGTACGTCGTACTCGGTGAGCCAGCGTGCCGAGCACATCTGGGAGGGCGTCTCCAGCGCCACCACCCGCAGCCGCCCGATCATCAACACCCGCGACGAGCCGCACGCCGACGCCGAGAAGTACCGCCGGCTCCACGTCATCGTCGGCGACTCCAACATGAGCGAGACGACGACCATGCTCAAGGTCGCCTCCTGCGACCTGGTCCTGCGGATGATCGAGGAGGGCGTGGTGATGCGCGACCTCACGATGGAGAACCCGATCCGGGCCATCCGCGAGATCTCCCACGACGTGACCGGTCGCCGCAAGGTGCGCCTGGCCAACGGGCGGGAGGCCAGCGCGCTGGAGATCCAGTCGGAGTACCTCACCAAGGCCCGCGACTTCGTCGACCGGCGCGGCATCAGCACGCCGGTGATCGAGCAGGCGCTCGACCTGTGGGAGCGCGGCCTCAAGGCGGTCGAGTCCGACGACCTCGGCCTGGTCGACCGGGAGATCGACTGGGTGATCAAGTGGAAGCTCATCGACCGCTACCGCGCCAAGCACGGCCTGCCGCTGAGCCATCCCCGGATCGCCCAGCTGGACCTCGCCTACCACGACATCCACCGGGGCCGGGGGCTCTACTACCTGCTGGAGAAGCGCGGCGCGGTCGCCCGCGTCACCCAGGACCTGCGCATCTTCGAGGCCAAGTCGGTGCCTCCGCAGAACACCCGGGCCCGGCTGCGGGGGGAGTTCATCCGCAAGGCGCAGGAGCGGCGTCGTGACTTCACCGTCGACTGGGTGCACCTCAAGCTCAACGACCAGGCCCAGCGCACCGTCCTGTGCAAGGACCCCTTCCGGGCGTACGACGAGCGCGTGCAGCGCCTCATCGACGGCATGTAGCAGGCTGTTGCGGAGCGGTCGGTAGGGTTTGGCCGTGCTCGACCGCCTGCGACGCCCGACGACCCTGCTCCTGACCGCCCTGCTGCCTGCGAGCCTCGCCCTCAGCGCCTGCGGCGGTGACGGTGACGACCTGCTCGAGGGCTTCGACGCCGTCAGCATCTCCGGTGAGCCGGGGGAGGCCCCCGAGATCGACTGGAAGGGCCGCCTGGAGCCCGCCAAGGCCGAGGCCAAGGTGCTCGAGGAGGGCGACGGCGCGGAGCTCGCCAAGGGCGACCGCGTGCTCGTCAACTACGTCGTCAGCAACGGCTGGACGCACGAGGAGGCGGTCAACACCTACGGCGACGAGGCGGGCGGCTTCATGACCGAGATCGGCGCCAAGGAGGAGCCGCAGCAGGTCGACGACATCCTCAACATGGTCGTCCGCGAGGAGATCGAGGCCGGCATGACCGTCGGCACCCGGATCGCGGTCACGGTGGGCAGCGACGAGGTGCTCGAGGAGTACCTCGGCAACCCGCAGGTCTCGCAGTACTACGCCTCCAAGGACATCGGCAACGAGGACGGGCTGCTCGTGGTGGCCGACGTGGCGGCCAAGGTCGCCGACGGGCCCGAGGGCCAGGCCCAGCGTGCGCCGGGCTGGGCGCCGGAGGTCGTGACGAAGAAGGGCGAGCCGGTCCGGCTCGACTTCACCGGTGTCCCCGAGCCCAACGGCAAGCTCCGCGTCGCGACCCTCGTCGAGGGCACCGGCGACCCCGTCGAGTCCGGCGACGTCGTCGCCGCCGACTACCTCGGGGCCGTCTACGGGGCGAAGAAGCCGTTCGACGAGAGCTACAGCAAGGACCAGCCCCTTCCCGCCGTGATCAGCGAGGAGTTCGGCACGGTGGTCAAGGGCTGGTCCCGGGCGCTCGAGGGGGTGCCGGCCGGCAGCCGGGTCCTGATCCAGATCCCGCCCAAGCTGGGCTACGGCAAGGAGGGCAGCCCGCCGGACATCCCGAAGAACGCGACGCTGTACTTCGTCGTGGACGTGCTCGCCACCGCCTGACCTGGGAAACCACCGGGACGGACTCGCGCGGTCTCGGGCAGAATCGAACCCATGCCCGCGCCGAAGAGCGAGCGCCTGCTCAACCTGCTGATCATGCTGCTCGTCCAGCGACGGCCGATCGCCAAGGAGCGGATCCGCGAGCTGCTCTACCCCGACTCGCGGCCGGACGCCTTCGAGAAGATGTTCGAGCGCGACAAGGAGGAGCTGCGCAGCCTCGGCGTGCCGGTGGAGGTCGCGTCCGTGGATCCCCTCTTCGAGGACGAGGTCGGCTACCGCATCCCCCCGGACCAGTTCGCCCTGCCCGACGTGGAGCTGACGGCCGAGGAGGCCGCCGTCGTCGGGATCGCCTCGCGGGTCTGGCAGCACGCCACCATGGCGCAGGCGACCTCCGACGCCGTCCGCAAGCTGACCGCCGCGGGCCTCGACGTGGACCTCGACGCGCTCGAGATCGCGCAACCCCTGCTCACCGCGGACGAGCCCGCCTTCGAGACCTGCTGGCTGGCCGTGTGCGAGCGGGCTCCGATCGCGTTCGACTACCAGACCATGCGCGAGGACTCGCCGCGCACCCGCCACCTGCAGCCCTGGGGTGTGGTCCGCTACTCCGGGAGGTGGTACGTCGTCGGCTACGACACCGACCGCGAGGACGAGCGGGTGTTCCGGCTGTCCCGGGTCCACGGCGAGGTCCGCAGGGCCGGGCCGCCGGGTGCCTACGACATCCCCGCCGACATCGACGTCCGTGAGATCACCAGGCGCCTGGCACCTCCCAGCTTCGCCGAGGACGCCGTCCTCCTCGTCCGCGAGGGCACCGGCCACGCCCTGCGGCGCGGGGCCACGAAGGTCGAGCACGACGTGCCCGGCCCCGACACGCGGACCCGGTGGGACCGCGTCGAGCTGACCAGGCCCTCGGTCGGCCTGGAGGACGAGGTCCTCGCGCACGGCGCCGACGTCGTGCTCCTCGAGCCGGAGCCGCTGCGCAAGCAGATCGTCGACCGTCTCGAGCAGGTGCTCGGATGACCGCGACGCCCGGGGCCCGCGACCAGGTGGCACGGCTGCTCACGCTGGTGCCGTTCGTGCACCACCGCGACGGCGTACGCCTGGAGGAGGCGGCCGAGCTCCTCGGCACCACGCCGGAGCAGGTCCTGCGCGACCTCAAGGTGCTCTTCATGTGCGGCCTGCCCGGGGGACTGCCCGACGACCTGATCGACGTCGACCTCGACGCCATCGAGAGCGAGGAGGGCAGCCCGCGCGGGGACGGGGTGATCCGGGTGGAGAACGCGGACTACCTGGCCCGGCCGCTGCGCCTCTCGCCGACCGAGGCGTCGGCGATCATCGTCGCGCTCCGGACCCTGCGCGAGGTGTCGACGGGGGAGACCGCGACGCTGGTCGACCGGGTGCTGGCCAAGCTGGAGGCCGCAGCGGCGACCGCCCACGTCGGCCACGTCGACGTGGCGCCGTCGCCGCGCGACGTCGAGATGCTGCGCGTCAGCAGTCTCCGGCGGGTGCTCGACGAGGCCACCGAGCGACGCCGGCAGGTCCGGCTGCAGTACTTCGTGCCGTCGCGCGACGAGCTCTCCGACCGGGTCGTCGACCCCCGCGGCGTGGTCACCCACGGCGTCTTCACCTACCTCGACGCCTGGTGCCACCTCGCCGGCGCCGACCGGCTGTTCCGGCTCGACCGGATCCGGCACGCGCAGGTGCTCGAGAGCCCGGTGGCCAGCGAGCCGCGTCCGCCGCGCGACCTGAGCGACGGCCTCTTCACCGAGCCCGACCGCCAGGGCAGCACCCTGGTCACGTTGCTGCTGGGCCCACTGGCACGCTGGGCCACCGAGTACTACCCGGTCCGGGAGGTCCGCCCGCTGCCCGACGGCTCCGCCGAGGTCGACCTCGTGGTGGTCGACCGCCGATGGCTGCTCCGGCTGCTCCTGCGGCTGGCCCCGCACGCGCGGGTGCTGGCGCCCCAAGAGTTCACCCAATCTTTGACGCGCGCTGCACAGGAGACGCTGACGCTCTACGCATGATCACGGCGTACGATGGGGGACGTCCGCAGTACCTCACAAGCGAGAGTTGGTCCCCGCATGTTCTCCCTCGTCGGAATGCCCTCGGGATGGGAGTGGCTGATCGTCCTCGCCATCGTCGTGCTCGTGTTCGGTGCCGCCAAGCTGCCCGAGCTCGCCCGCGGCACCGGCCAGGCGCTGCGCATCTTCAAGGCCGAGACCAAGGGCCTCCGCGACGACGACGAGGCCGACTCGTCCGAGCAGTCCGGGAAGTCCGCGCCGGCCAGGCCTGCGGGTGAGCTCAACGCCGCCGACGGGGTCGCCGAGGGCGAGATCGTCGACGAGCGCCGCGAGCGCAACGCCTGACCCTGGCCCCGTGTCCCTGTCCGGAGTCGCCCAGCTCTTTCTCGGCAAGCCGGTCCACCCCGTCGGCGCGGACGGGCGGATGGCGCTGTCCGACCACCTGCGTGAGCTGCGCGCCCGCCTCCTCAAGGCCGCGCTGGTGCTGGTCACCGGGTTCGTCCTCGCGCTGTTCTTCTTCGACCCGCTCTTCCAGCTGGTGCTCGACCCCTACCTGCAGGCCCAGGAGGCGTTGCCGGAGGGCTCGACCGAGGCGACGACCGCCGGTGCCGCGGGCGGCTTCATCCTCTACCTCAAGCTGTGCGGGCTGGCCGCGCTGATCGGCACCAGTCCGTTCTGGCTCTACCAGATCTGGGCCTTCATCCTCCCGGGGCTGCACGCCAACGAGAAGAAGTGGACCGGCATCTTCGCCGCCATCGCCGGGCCGCTCTTCCTGGCCGGCGTCTTCCTGGGCTACGTGACCCTGCCGAAGGGCCTGGAGATCCTGATCGGCTTCACGCCGGCCGACCTCACCAACCTGGTCGAGTTCAACGAGTACCTCTCGTTCTTCACCCGCACCCTGCTGGTCTTCGGCATCGCCTTCGAGATCCCGGTGTTCGTGGTGCTGCTCAACCTGGCCGGGGTGGTGCGGGGCAAGACGCTCGGCGCCTACCGGCCCTGGATCATCATCGGCTCCTTCCTCTTCGCAGCGGTCGCCACCCCGTCCGGCGACCCGTTCACGATGACCTTCATGGCCGTCCCGATGGTGCTGCTCTTCTTCGTCTCCGAGGTCATCGCGCGGCTCAACGACCGCCGAAGGGACAGGCGGTCGCTGAACGCCGGCCTGTCGCCCGACGAGGCCAGCCCGCTGCGCTGAGCGATGGGCGCGCGGGGTCACCACGCATCCCCGGCCGATCGCATCGGTCCGGAACGATCGGGCGCCGGACGGGTGTGCTCGCGCAGGGTTGTGGCGGAAGGAGGACCCCTCGTGATCACCGTGCTGAACCGCGCAGTGGAGGCCGTGGAGTCGGCGCTCGTGGCCGACCCGTCGGCGCCGATCGACGTCGCCGCGTTGGCGGCGCGGCTCGGCACCACCGAGCACCACCTGCGACGGATGTTCTCGTCGCTCGCAGGGATGCCGCTGTCGGAGTACGTCCGGCGGCGCCGGATGGCCATGGCCGCCGCCGACCTCGTCGGCGGGAGCGACGACCTGCTCTCCATCGCGGTGCGGCACGGCTACGGCTCGACCGAGGCGTTCGGCCGGGCGTTCCGTGCGGTGCACGGCAGCAGTCCCGGCGACGTACGCCGGGCCGGGGGTCCGCTACGCACCCAACCCCAGGTCAGGTTCCACCTGACCGTGCAAGGAGGAACCCCCATGGACACCCGCATCGTCGACCTGCCCGCCGTCCGGCTCGTCGGACACGCCCGCCGGGTGAGACTCGTCCACGAGGGCGTGAACCCCGAGATCGCGGAGCACGTGGCCGCCATCCCGGTGGCGGAGACCGCACGCCTGAAGACGCTGAACGACACCGAGCCGCGCGGGGTCCTCGCCGTCAGCGACGACCTCGATCCCGACCGCGCGGAGGGCAGCGAGCTGACCTACCTGCACGGCGTGGCGACCACGACCGCGCCCGACGGGCTCGACACCATCGCGGTGCCGGCCGGCACCTGGGCCGTCTTCCGCACCGAGGGCCCGCACCCGGCTGCGCTGCAACGGGCATGGGCCGCCACCGCGACGGACTGGTTCCCCTCCCACCCGTGGCGTCTGCGCCCGGGCCCGGAGATCGTCGCCACGCTGGCCTCCGATCCCGACTCGAGCACGGCGACCTGCGAGCTCTGGCTGCCGGTCGAGCCGAGCTGAGGCCGTAGCCTGCGCATGTGCATGCTGCAGTCCTGACCAACCCGACCGCCGGCAAGGGGCGGGGCGCCCGGGTGAGGGACGAGGTGCTGCCCCGGCTGCACGGGGCCGGCTGGCGCACCACGGCTCTGAGCGGCCGGGACGTCGACCAGGCCGCCGAGCTGGCCCGCAGCGCCGTCGCCGCCGGCACCGACCTGCTCGTGGTCTGCGGCGGCGACGGCATGGTCAACCTCGGGCTGCAGGCGGTGGCCGGCACCGGCGTGCCGCTGGGGATCCTGCCGGCCGGCACCGGCAACGACATCGCCCGGTCGCTCGGGATCCCGCTCGGCGACGCCGCCGCGGCGGCGTCCCGGCTGGTGCACGGCACGCCGCGGACCATCGACCTCGCCCGGATCGGGGACCGCTACTACGGCGGGGTCCTGGCGGCCGGGTTCGACGCGGTCGTCAACGAGCGCGGCAACCGGATGCGGTGGCCGCGCGGGGCGATGCGCTACAACCTCGCGACGATCGCCGAGCTGCGCGTCTTCCAGCCGCTGAGCTACGTGCTCGAGCTGGACGGCGTCGTACGCCGGGTGGAGGCGATGCTCGTCGCCGTCGGCAACGGCCCGTCCTTCGGCGGCGGGCTGCGGATCACGCACGGCGCGGAGCTCGACGACGGGCTCCTCGACGTGGTTCTCATCAAGCCGGTCGGCAAGATGGAGCTGATGAGGACCTTCCCGAAGCTGTACGACGGCAGCCACGTGACCCACCCGCAGTACGAGCGCCACCGAGTGCGCCGGGTGACCGTCGCCTCCGCCGGCATCGTCGGCTATGCCGACGGCGAGCGGTTCGGGCCGCTGCCGTTGACGGTCGAGTGCGTGCCCGGCGCGGTCCAGGTGCGGGCATGAGCGAGGAGCTGAGCCCCGCCGAGCGCTACGCGTGCTTCCGTCGCGACAAGGGACACCCGGTGTTCCGCGACTTCGCCGCCGGCTTCGCCTTCGACCTCGACGACTTCCAGGTCGAGGGCTGCAAGGCGGTCGAGGACGGTCACGGCGTGCTCGTCGCCGCGCCGACCGGCGCCGGCAAGACGGTCGTGGGCGAGTTCGCCGTGCATCTCGCCCTGGAGACCGGGCGCAAGGCGTTCTACACGACGCCGATCAAGGCGCTGTCCAACCAGAAGTACCAGGACCTCGCCGCCCGGTACGGCGCCGACCGGGTCGGCCTGCTGACCGGCGACACCGTGATCAACGGCGAGGCCCCGGTGGTCGTGATGACCACCGAGGTGCTGCGCAACATGCTCTACGCCCGGTCCCGCACCCTCGTCGGCCTGGGCTTCGTGGTGATGGACGAGGTGCACTACCTCGCCGACCGGGCCCGCGGCGCGGTCTGGGAGGAGGTGATCATCCACCTCCCCGAGTCGGTCTCGGTGGTCTCCCTGTCGGCGACCGTCTCCAACGCCGAGGAGTTCGGCGAGTGGCTGGAGACGGTGCGCGGCACCACCCGCACCATCGTCGCCGAGCGCCGTCCGGTGCCGCTGTTCCAGCACGTGATGGTGGGCCGGCGCCTGCTCGACCTGTTCGCGTCCTCCGACGTGGACGCGGCCGCCGGCTTCGTCCGCGAGGGCGCTCCGGTCAACGAGGAGCTGATGCGCCTGGCGCGCGACGACTGGGCGTCCTCCCGGCTCAAGGACCGGCGGACCCCGAAGGGGTCCCGCGGACGCCAGGGCGGACCGGGCAGCCGCAACGTCGGCAGCGGCCGGCGGATCTGGATCCCGGGCCGGCTCGACGTGATCGACCGCCTCGAGCGCCACAACCTGCTGCCCGCGATCGTGTTCATCTTCAGCCGGGCGGGCTGCGACGCGGCAGTGCAGCAGTGCCTCGACGCCAACGTCCGGCTCACCACGCCCGAGGAGCGCGACGACGTGATCGCCCACGTCGAGCGGACCCTCGGCGGGCTGCCGGCCGACGACCTGCACGTGCTCGGCTACCACGACTTCCTCGACGCCGCCTCGCGCGGCGTCGCCGCGCACCACGCCGGGATGCTGCCGGCGTTCAAGGAGTGCGTGGAGGAGCTGTACCTGCGCGGTCTGGTGAAGGTCGTGTTCGCGACCGAGACGCTCGCCCTCGGCATCAACATGCCGGCGCGGACGGTCGTGCTGGAGAAGCTCAGCAAGTGGAACGGCGAGACCCACGCCGACATCACGCCGGGGGAGTACACCCAGCTGACCGGGCGCGCGGGCCGCCGCGGGCTCGACGTCGAGGGGCACGCCGTCGTGCTCTGGCAGCCGGGCATGAACCCCAAGGAGCTCGCCGGCCTCGCCTCCACGCGCACCTACCCGCTGCGCTCGAGCTTCCGGCCGTCGTACAACATGGCGGTCAACCTGGTGCACTCCTACGGCCGGCACCGGGCCCGCGAGCTGCTGGAGCAGTCCTTCGCCCAGTTCCAGGCCGACCGCGCGGTGGTGGGCCTGGCCCGGCAGCTCCGCAAGGCCGAGGACGCGCTCGCGGGCTACGCCGAGGCCGCCCAGTGCCACCTGGGCGACTTCATGGAGTACGCCGCGCTGCGCCGCCGGGTCGCCGAGGTCGAGAAGGAGTCCAGCAAGGTACGCCGCCACGACCGCCGAACCGAGGCCGAGGCCTCGCTCGAGCAGCTCAAGCCCGGCGACGTCATCGTCGTCCCCGCGGGCAAGTTCGCCGGCCCCGCCGTCGTGCTCGACCCCGGTCTCTCCGAGCACGGGCACCGACCGCTGGTGATCACCGCCGAGCGCCAGGGACGCCGGCTCGCGATGATGGACTTCCCCGTCCCGGTGGAGCCGGTCGCCCGGATCCGGCTGCCGCGGCGCGTCGACGCGCGCAACCCCCACCAGCGCAAGGACGTCGCCCAGGCGGTGCGGGAGGCCGTCCGCGAGCTGCCGCTCTCGGTCACCAAGCCGCGGGCCGAGCGGGGGCCGGTCGACCAGGAGACCGCCAAGAAGGTGGCCGACCTGCGCGCCCAGATCCGCGAGCACCCCTGTCACGGGTGCTCCGAGCGCGAGGACCACGCCCGCTGGGCCGAGCGGCACGCGAAGCTGGAGAAGGACGCCCGCACGCTCGAGCAGCGCATCGAGCGACGCACCAACACGGTCGCCCGCACCTTCGACCGGGTCTGCGAGGTCCTGGAGGCGCTGCGCTACCTCGACGGCGACACGGTCACCGATCGTGGACGTGGCCTGATGCGGATCTACTCCGACCTCGACCTGGTCGCCGCCGAGTCGCTCCGCAACGGCCTCTGGGACGACCTGGGGCCCGAGCAGCTGGGGGCGGTGCTGTCCGCGCTGGTCTACGAGGCGCGCCGGCCCGAGGAGGGACCGCCCAACGTCCCCGGCGGCGCGATCTCGACGACCATCGACGAGATGACCCGGCTGTGGGGCGAGCTCGAGCGGCTGGAGCGGCAGCACCGCCTCGACTTCCTGCGCAAGCCCGACCCCGGCTTCGCGTGGACCGCCTACCGCTGGGCGAGCGGTGAGGACCTCGACGAGATCCTCACCCGCAACGACCAGACGGCCGGCGACTTCGTGCGGCAGATGAAGCAGCTCATCGACTTCGCCGGCCAGATCGCCGACGCGGCCGCGGGCACGCCCGTGCGGGACACCGCCCGCGACCTGGTGCGGCTGCTGCGGCGGGGGATCGTCGCTAGCGACTGAGGCCCTCGAGCACCCCGGTCAGCCGGCTGACCGGGCTGGTCAGCGACCAGCGCTCGGCCAGCTCCTCGAGGTCGGCCGCCGCCAACGGCGTGGTCGGGACGTCGAGCCCGTCGCGGGGCAGGTCGAGGTCGCGGGCGACGGCCACGACCCGGGGAGCCACGTCGAGGTACGCCGCGGCGTCCTTGATCCGTCGTCGTGGCGCGGGGCCCATGTCGCTGTCGGGGTCGAGCGCCGCGGCGCGGACGCCCGCCATGTCGCCGTACTTCTGCAGCAGGGCGGCGGCCGTCTTGTCGCCGACGCCCTTGACGCCCGGCAGGCCGTCGGAGGGGTCGCCGCGCAGGGTGGCGAAGTCGGCGTACTGGTCGGGGCGGACGCCGTACCTGTCGACGACCCACGCCTCGTCGACCTGCTCGTGCCGGCCGACGCCACGGGCGACGTAGAGCACCCGCACCTGCGCCTCGTCGTCGACGAGCTGGAAGAGGTCGCGGTCACCGGTGACCACGTCGACCGGCATCCCGGCGCCGGTCGCGTAGCTGCCGATCACGTCGTCGGCCTCGTAGCCGGGAGCCCCCACCACGGCGATGCCGAACGTCGCGAGGACGTCGCGGATGATCGGCACCTGCACCTCGAGCGGGTCGGGCACCTCCTCGACGTCCGGCGCGTCCGCGACCTCGGCCACGACCCGGTGGGACTTGTAGCTCGGCACCAGGTCCACCCGCCACTGCGGGCGCCAGTCGTCGTCCCAGCAGCACACCAGGTGGGTCGGCGCGTACTGCTCGACGAGCCGGGAGATGAAGTCGAGCAGCCCTCGCACGGCGTTCACGTTGGTGCCGTCGGGGGCGAGGATCTCGGGCACCCCGAAGTACGCCCGGAAGTAGAGGCTGGCGGTGTCCAGGAGGAGCAGGCGTCCGGTCATCGGCGACAGCCTAGGGGCCGGACAGCGGCCCGCGCAGCAGGCACCCTGCCCTAGTGTGACGGGGTGAGCCAGAGCAACAGCCCTGCGGTCGAGGCGACGGACCGGCAGATCCTGGAGCTCCTCGCCACCGACGGACGGATGTCCTACACCGATCTCGGACGGGCGACCGGCCTCTCCACCTCGGCGGTCCACCAGCGGGTCAAGCGCCTGGAGCAGCGCGGCCTGATCCTCGGCTACGGCGCGACCGTCAACTACGCGGAGATCGGGCTGGCGCTCACCGCCTTCATCTCGATCCGGCCGATCGACCCCTCGCAGCCCGACGACTGCCCGGACCGCCTCGTCGCGATGCCGGAGATCGAGTCGTGCTGGTCGGTGGCGGGGGAGGAGTCCTACGTCATCAAGGTGCGCACCACCACGCCGGCCGAGCTCGAGGGGCTCCTGGCACGCATCCGGGCCGCCGCCAACGTGTCGACGCGGACCACGATCGTGCTCTCCACCTACTACGAGAACCGGCCGGTCACCGGCTGAGTGCCCGACGTCGGCGTGCCGCGCGCGACACGCCGCGGAGGGCCGGGATTTTTCCCGCATTTTGCGCCGCGAGGCGCCCCGCTCTGACCTGCGACAACGCCGCATCTTCGCAGGTCAGCGCCTGGTTGACAGGGTAGGCGCGCCTCACCAGAGTACGGAGACGTTCGCTCATGCAGGTCGTGGCAGGCGGACCGACGTCCGAGTGGCCGTAGGACGGGGGAGTAGCACCAGCTCCGCCCGACAACGGTTCGCGGAGGTCGGTTCGCTCCTCGAGAGCGGACCGGAAGGGTCCCGGTCCCCCTAGACAACGTCCCGGCTCAGGCAGCCGGTCGGACACCGGGATGGTCCGAAGGTGGCCAGGGACCCTTCCGCGCCTGATGGCCGCATACGGCGTCGCGGCCACCCCGTGCGGCACGGCCGACTACGCTCGGTGCGTGCTGATCCGCTCTCTCGTCGCGGTCCTGGGTGGACTCCTGCTGACCGCGTCCTTCGAGCCGGTCGCGCTGCCGATCCTGCTGCCCTTCGGCGTCGCCTGCTTCGCGCTGGCGACCCGCGGCCTGAGCGTGCCCCGCTCGGGCGCGGTGGGCCTGGTCTTCGGCGTCAGCTTCTACTTCACCCACATCGAGTGGATGCGCGCCTCGATCGGGCCGGACGCGTGGCTGGCCCTCTCGAGCATCGAGGCGGCGTTCTACGGCCTGCTGGGCCTCGCGGTGCCGCTGCTCCGCAGGCTCCCGGCCTGGCCGCTGTGGCTGGCCGTGGCGTGGACCGCGATGGAGACCGTGCGCAGCGGCTGGCCGTTCAGCGGGATGCCCTGGGGCCGGCTGTCCTTCGCCGCGATCGACACGCCAGTCGCCCCGGCGGTCGCCTACGCCGGGATGACCGGGCTGTCCTTCCTCCTCGCGCTCACCGGGTTCCTGCTCGCCCGGCTCGTCGAGCGGGAGACGGAGAACCGGCGGCTGACCGGGGTGGTGCTGGTGGGCGTGCTCGCCGCGCTCATGGTGCCGGCCGTGGCGCCGTACCAGCCGCCGGAGGATGGTACGGCGACGGTGGCGGCCGTGCAGGGCGACGTGCCCGGTCCGGGCAACGACATCCTCTGGGACCACCGGGCCGTGACCGACAACCACGTGCAGGCGACCGTGGACCTCGCCGCCGACGTCGCGACGGGGCAGCGGCCCCGACCGGACTTCGTGGTGTGGCCGGAGAACTCCACCGCGGTCGACCCGTTCGCGGACGCCTCCGTCAACGAGGGCATCCGCCGGGCGGTGGCGGCGGTCGGCGTGCCGGTGATGGTCGGCGGCATCGTCGACGACGGACCCGAGCACGTGCTCAACCAGGGCATCGTGTGGGACCCCGAGACCGGTCCCGGCGACCGCTACACCAAGCAGCACCCGGTGCCCTATGGGGAGTACATCCCGTTCCGGCGCTACTGGGACCCGAAGTTCGGCCAGCTGGCCCTGATCACCCGGGACATGAAGAGCGGCACGCGCACGGAGCCGCTGCGGGTCGCCGGGATCGAGGTCGCGGACGCGATCTGCTTCGACATCGCCTACGACGACGTGGTGCGCGACCAGGTGCGCTCGGGCGCCGAGCTGCTCACCGTGCAGACCAGCAATGCCAGCTTCATCTTCACCCACCAGATCGAGCAGCAGTTCGCGATGACCCGGCTGCGTGCCATCGAGGCCGGTCGCTGGCTCGTGGTCGCCTCCACCAACGGCCGCACCGGCGTGATCGCGCCCGACGGGACGGTGGTGGCGTCGGCCGAGCCCCGCACGACGGCCGTGCTGCTGGAGCAGGTCGGCCTCAGCGACGGGCTCACCCCGGCGATGCGGCTGGGCGCCTGGCCCGCCCGGGCGTTCACCCTCCTGACGCTCGGCGCTCTCCTCGTGGGCGCCATCGCGTACCGTCGAGGGCGAGAGCCTGCCGGGCCGGCGCGGGCGGAGCCGGACCCGGCGGTGCCCGCGAAGTCCCCGATGTCGAGCGAGGCCCCCGTTGCCTGACCAGACCCCGTTGCCAGGCCGCACCGTGATGGTGGTGCCCACCTTCAACGAGGCGGACAACCTCGCCTGGATCGTCGGCCGGCTGCGCTCGGCCCAGCCCGCGGTGGACGTGCTGGTGGTCGACGACGGCTCGCCGGACGGGACCGGCGCGATCGCCGACGCCCTCGCCGCCGACGACCCCGGCATCCACGTGCTGCACCGGATCGCGAAGGGCGGCCTGGGCGCGGCGTACCTGGCCGGCTTCGCCTGGGCGCTCGACGAGGGGTACGACGCCGTGGGCGAGATGGACGCCGACGGCTCGCACCAGCCCGAGCAGCTCCACCGGCTGCTGCGGGCGCTCGACGGCGCCGACCTGGTGATCGGCTCCCGCTGGGTCCCGGGCGGATCGGTCGTGAACTGGCCCTGGCAGCGCGAGGTGCTCTCGCGCGGCGGGAACCTCTACGTCCGGCTGCTGCTGGGCATCGACGTGCGCGACGCGACGGCCGGCTACCGGCTGTTCCGCCGCACCACCCTGGAGAAGATCCGGCTCGACGAGGTGCGCTCCACCGGCTACGTCTTCCAGACGGACCTGGTCGCCCGCACCCTCCGGGCCGGCCTCACCGTCCGTGAGGTCCCGATCGAGTTCGTCGAGCGGGTGCGCGGGGAGTCCAAGATGAGCGGCCAGGTCGCGGTGGAGTCGCTGAAGCGGATCACCCAGTGGGGGCTGCGGGAGCGGATGGAGCAGCTCTCCAGCAGGCGGCGGCCGGGAGACCGCCGGTGAGCCCGCGCCGTCGCGGCCGCCGGTGGGCGGTGCTGCTGTTCGTCGCCTTCGTGGTCATGCCGATCCTCGAGATCGTCGTGCTGATCCAGGTCGGCCAGGTGATCGGGCCGTGGTGGACGATCCTGCTCCTCGTCGCCGACAGCGTCGTGGGCGCGTGGCTGATGAAGCGGGAGGGCCTGCGCGCCTGGCGCGCCCTGCGTGAGCGGCTCGAGACCGGCCGGATGCCGCACCGGGAGCTGGTCGACGGCGCGCTGGTGGTGCTGGGCGGCGCCCTCATGCTGACCCCCGGCTTCGTGACCGACGCCCTGGGGATCCTGCTGATCCTGCCGGTCACCCGGCCGGCGTTCCGCCGGCTGCTGATGGCCTACACCGTCAACCGCGTGGTCGGGTCGGTGAAAACGACACCTCGCCCCGGACCGACGGACGGACCCGTGGTCAGGGGCGAGGTGGTCGACGAGGGGCCGGACCGGGGGACCGGCTCGGCCGGGTAGCCGCCCGGCTAGCTCCGGGCGGGCTTCCGCTTGCGGGCGTTGGCGCGGTGCAGGTGGGCCGGCCCGATCTCGCCGCCGCGCAGCAGCTCGAGCCGCTCGGTGAGGATGTCCTCGAGCTCCTTCTCGGAGCGGCGCTCGAGCAGCATGTCCCAGTGGGTGCGCTGCGGCTTCTCGGCCTTCACCTCGCGCTCGATCCCGGACGTGCTCTCCGCCTCCAGCCCGCAGCGCGGGCACTCCCACACCGCCGGCACCTCGGCCTCGATCGACATGGTGATCTCGAAGTCGTGTCCCTGCGGGCAGCGGTAGCCGACCTGCTGACGGGCGGCGAACTCGATGCCGCGCTCGTCCTCGAACGACTGGCCACCCAGACGGGCGCCGCGCAACGTGCGCTCGGCCATGGTTACCTCCTAGGGTCTACCTCTTTCAACGCTACCCGCGAGTCAAAGGTTCCAACCGGGGAGTGAGCCGGGCCTCAGATGACCGGCGGCCGCTCGTTGCCCGCCTCGCGGATGCCCCGCGCGGTGTCGACCCGCAGCAGGAGCAGCGCGCCGACGGCGAAGAACACGATCAGGGCGAAGATGGCGGGCCGGTAGGAGCCGGTGAACTGGTGGACCAGCCCGAAGGTCAGGGTGCCGAACCACGAGGTGCCCCGGTCCATCGCGTGGTAAAGGCTGAAGTACTCCGCCTCCTTCCCACGCGGGATGAACAGCGAGAAGTACGACCGCGCCAGCGCCTGCGTGCCGCCGAGGACGATCCCGATCGCGGTGGCGAGCAGCAGGAAGGGCACCAGGCTGCCGTCCGGCACCCAGAGCGCCACGGTGACGATGCCCATCCAGATGGCAAGGCCGCCGAGGATCACCTTCTTGGCGCCCAGCCGGCCGGCGAGCCGTCCGAACCCGACGGCGCCCAGGACCGCCACCAGCTGGACGAGCAGGTACGCGCCCAGCACCGTTCCGGTCGCGAACCCCAGCTCCTTCTCGCCGAAGATCGCGGCCGACGCGATCACCGTCTGGATGCCGTCGTTGAAGAACAGGTACGCGACGAGGAACGTCAGCGCGACGGGGTAGTTCCGCAGGTCCTTCAGGGTGGCCCACAGCTGGCCGAAGGACCGCGCCAGCAGCCCGCCCTCGACGTCGTGCACGGCGGCCGGTGGCCGCGGCCTGATGCCGCGCCACGGGATGATCGTCCAGGCGGCCCACCAGACGGCTCCGGACAGCATGCACAGCCGCACCGCGGTCGCGGTGCTCATGCCGAGCGCGTCGTGGAAGGTCACCACGCCGAAGTTGACGGCCAGCAGCAGGCCGCCCCCCGCGTAGCCGTACGCCCAGCCGATCGACGAGACCCGGTCGCGCTCGGACTCGTCGGAGATGAGGGGGAGGATCGAGTCGTTGATGACCGTGGAGGCGCCGAACGCGAGATTGGCGACGATGAACACCATGCTGCCGAACAGCCAGTTGTCGCCGACGAGGAAGAACAGCAGGCCGGCGGCGGCCGCTCCGGTCCACGCGAAACCCGCCAGCATCGTCGGCTTCCGGGCGGTGCGGTCGGCGACCGCGCCGATCAGCGGGTAGAGCAGCGCGCCGAGGACGGTCGACAGCGTGATGACGTACGACGGCAGCGAGCCGGGCGCGATGCTCAGCCCGAGCAGCTCCAGCGACTCCCGGCAGGTGCGGTCGTCGTCGCCGACGAACCCGCAGGCGGCCTGCTCGGCGATGGTGATGAGGTAGGGAGCGAACAGGACTCCGGCGATGGTGGTCGCGAACGCCGAGTTGGCCCAGTCGTAGAAGAACCAGGATCGCTGCTCTCGCGAGCGGTGCAGCGGAGCGAGGTCGGCGATGCCCGCCGACTGCGTCGGATTCATGTGGTTGTCCCTCCCGACGCGGGCCGCCACTGGCCACGCGCCTGGAGCACATCCTTGAGCAGGTCGGTCCGGTCCGTGAAGAGCCCGTCGACGCCCCGGTCGAGCAGCTGCTCCATCTCGGCCGGGTCGTCCACCGTCCAGACGTGGACCTGGTGACCGGCCTCGTGGGCCCGCCGCACGAAGCCCGGCGTCACCACCACCAGCGGACCGCGGCGGTGCGGCACCTGGAAGGCGGCGAACCGCCCTCCGGCCAGCAGCCGCGCCAGGCGGTCGGTCGGGGCGAGGCGGAAGGCGACGATCTCCCAGGGGTCGGCCGCGGTCGGCACCCGGCCATCCGTCAGGTCGCGGAACCGCCGGATGCGGCGCCGGGAGAAGGAGCCGACGAGCACCCGGTCCCACAGCCCGCGCTCCCGCACCAGCTCGGCCAGCGGGGCGACGGCGGCGTCGGCCTTGAGGTCGATGTTGAACCTCGCCTCGGGGAAGGCGTCGAGCAGCTCGACCAGGGTCGGCACCTGCTCGCGCCGGCCGATCCTCGCCTCCCGGATCTGGGCCAGCGTCAGGTCCCGTACGGCGCCGACCCGGTCGGTCACCCGGTCGAGCACGTCGTCGTGGAACGCCAGCAGCACCCCGTCGCGGGTCAGGTGGACGTCGGTCTCGAGGTAGTCGTAGCCGAGCGCGGCCGCGTGCTGGAACGCGGCCAGGGTGTTCTCCAGACCCTCGATCTCGGGGTGGTAGGCGCCGCCGCGGTGGGCGAAGGCGAGCACCGTGCCGGGCTGCAGGTACATGTCGTCCGGTCGCTGCGCCCGGGACCTAGATGTCGCGGAAGGTCTCGATGTCGGCGCCGAGGGAGCTCAGCCGCTCGGCGAGGTCCTCGTAGCCCCGGTGGATCACGTAGGTCCCGCGCAGCACGGACGTGCCCTTGCTGGCGAGCATGGCCAGCAGCACGACGACGGCCGGGCGCAGGGCCGGCGGGCAGATCAGTTCGGCCCCGGTCCACGACGTCGGCCCCTCGATCATCACCCGATGGGGGTCGAGCAGGGTGACCCGGCCACCCAGCTTGTTGAGCTCGGTCAGGTAGATCGCGCGGTTGTCGTAGACCCAGTCGTGCAGGTAGGTCTGGCCTTCGGCGACGGCACCGATCACTGCGAAGAACGGCAGGTTGTCGATGTTGAGGCCGGGGAACGGCATCGGGTGGATCTTGTCGCGGGGGGCGGCGAGGTCCGAGGGGTGCGTGGTGATGTCGACCAGCCGGGTGCGGCCGTTGGCGGCGACGTACTCGGCGGAGAGGTCGTAGCGGAAGCCCATCTCCTCCAGCACGGCGAGCTCGATCTCGAGGAACTCGATCGGCGCCCGGCGGACGGTGATCTCGGACCGGGTGACGATCGCCGCGGCGAGCAGCGACATGGCCTCGATCGGGTCCTCGCTCGGCGCGTAGTCGACGTCGACGTCGATCGACTCCCGGCCGGTGACCGTGAGCGTGGTGGTGCCGATGCCCTCCACGTCGACGCCGAGCGCCTGGAGGAAGAAGCAGAGGTCCTGGACCATGTAGTTGGACGATGCGTTGCGGATCACCGTGGTGCCCGGGTGGAGGGCGGCGGCCATCAGCGCGTTCTCGGTGACGGTGTCGCCGCGCTCGGTGAGCACGATCGGCCGGCCCGGCACGATCGCCCGGTTGACCTGCGCGTGGTACCAGCCGTCGGTGGCCTTCACCTCGAGGCCGAACGGCCGCAGCGCCGACATGTGCGGCTCGACCGTGCGGGTGCCGAGGTTGCACCCGCCGGCGTAGGGCAGCTCGAAGGTGTCGGACCGGTGCAGGAGCGGACCGAGGAACATGATCACCGACCTGGTCCGGCGCGCTGCCTCCTCGTCGACGTTGGTGAAGTCGAGCTCCTTGGGCGGGACGATCTCCAGGTCGTTGTCGTCGTTGATCCAGCGGGTCTCCACCCCGAGGCTGGTGAGCACCTCGAGCAGGCGGTTGACCTCCTCGATCCGAGCGACCTTGCGCAGCGTCGTGCGGCCCCGGTTGAGCAGCGAGGCACACAGCAGCGCGACGCCGGCGTTCTTCGAGGTCTTGACGTCGATGCTGCCCGCCAGCGTGGTCGGTCCCTTGACCCGCAGGTGCGTGGGGCCGGCGCCGACGGCGACGATCTCGGAGTCGAGCGCGCGCCCGATCCGGGCGAGCATCTCGAGGGAGAGGTTCTGGTGGCCCTTCTCGATCCGGTTGATCGCGCTCTGGCTGGTGCTGAGCCGGTCGGCGAGCTGGGCCTGGGTGAGCCCGCGATGCTTCCGGGCGTCGCGGATGAGGTTGCCGATGCGGCCCTTGTAGTCGCCGGCAGGCTCGTCGATCGTCATGCGTCGACGGTAACTCATATATGAGATAACGCAAAGCGTGGAGGGCGCGGCGCGCCGCGGACCCGGCGCACGACGTGGAAGACTCTGCCACATGCGCGCGACCACGATCCATTCCGCCGGCGACATCCGGGTCGAGGAGGTTCCCGACCCCGTCCTCGCCCGTCCCACCGACGCCATCGTGAAGGTGACGGCCGGGTGCATCTGCGGCTCCGACCTGTGGCCCTATCGCGGCGAGAACCCGATCCGGCGAGGGTCGACCATCGGCCACGAGTGCATCGGCGTGGTCGAGGAGGTCGGCAGCGAGGTCGGCTCCTTCCGCCCGGGCGACTTCGTGATCGTGCCGTTCTGCCACTGCGACAACACCTGCGCCCACTGCCGGTACGGCGCCCACTCGGCGTGCGTCAACCTCGGCATGACCACGAGCGGCCAGGCGGAGTACGCCCGCGTCGGCCAGGCCGACGGCAGCCTCGTGGCGACCGACGGCATGCCCGCCGACGACCAGCTCGCGTCGCTGCTGGCGCTCTCCGACGTGATGCCGACCGGGTGGCACGCGGCGGTGTCCGCCGGGGTGGACAAGGGCAGCACCGTGATGGTGGTCGGCGACGGCGCCGTCGGCCTGTGCGCCGTACTCGCGGCGTCCGTGATGGGCGCGGAGACGATCATCGCCATGTCCCGGCACGAGCCCCGTCAGGAGCTGGCACGCGCCTTCGGGGCGACCCACGTCGTGGCCGCCCGCGGACGCGACGGGGTCGCCGAGGTCCGGGAGATCACCGCGGGCGTGGGGGTGGACGCGGCGCTGGAGTGCGTCGGCACCGACGAGGCGATGCGGACCGCGATCGGCGCGACCCGGCCCGGTGGCGGCGTCGGCTTCGTCGGCGTCCCGCACGGGGTCCAGCTGCCGATCGGCAAGCTGTTCGAGAAGAACATCGGGGTCCGCGGCGGCATGGCCCCGGTCCGCCGCTACCTGCCCGAGCTGCTCGACCTGGTCGTCGAGGGCCGGATCGACCCCGGCCGCGTGTTCGACCTGACGCTGCCGCTCGAGGAGTCTCCGGAGGGCTACCGGGCGATGGACGAGCGCCGGGCCGTCAAGGTGCTGCTGCGTCCATGACCCGGCTCTCGCCCGCGCCCTACCTCGAGCACATCCGTGCGGACTCCGCGCGCTTCGCCCAGGTGCTCGCGGAGTGCGCGCCGGACGCCCGCGTGCCCACCTGCCCGGACTGGGACGCCGCGGACCTCCTGTGGCACCTCGGCACCGTGCAGCACTTCTGGCACCACGTGATCAGCACCCGGCCCGCACCGCCCGAGGAGTACGTCCGTCCGGAGCGGCCGGCGTCGTACGACGGGCTCCTGGAATTCTTCGCGACCTGGCACGAGCGGTTCGTGACCGCGCTCGCCGCGGCCGACGCCGACGAGCCCGCGTGGTCGTGGGCCGACGGGGCCGAGCAGCAGACCGTCGGCTTCACCTACCGCCGCCAGGCGCACGAGGCGCTGATCCACCGGGTCGACGCGGACCTGACCGCCGGATCGGCGGGCGGGCTCGACCCGGCGCTCGCCGCCGACGGCGTCCACGAGGTGCTGGAGGTGATGCACGCCGCGCCGTCCTGGGGACGGTTCATGCCGCTCGACCAGCACCTGGAGGTCCGGCTGACCGACACGGGCGATACCGCCTGGGCGGCCCTGGGCCGCTTCACCGGCACCTCGCCCGGCGACGGCGCCGTGTACGACGACGAGCCCGCGCTGCACGTGCTGCCCACCCGCCCGGGCCGGGTCGACGTGGTCGTCAGCGGCCCGGCGGCCGAGCTGGACGCCTGGCTGTGGCACCGCGGCCCCGGTGCCGAGGTGTCGGTCACCGGCGACGACGCCGCGAGGCGGCAGGTGCTCGCGTTGCTGGACCAGCCGATCGACTAGCGCCGGCCGGAGCGGCCCGCGACGTAGACGACGCCGAAGAGGGCGGAGACGAAGCCGGCGAGCACGATCAGCACGGCGGCGGCAGCGAGAAGCGCGAGGACGACGGTCGACATGGCGCACAGCGTGGCATGACCTGCGTCACAAGTCACCCATCCCTCTCACCGGCGACCGACCGCAGGTCCAGGCCCATCGGCGAGTCCAGCGGGATGTCGCCGGCCCGGACGACGGCTGCGGTGATCGGTCGGAGGAGCGCCTCCAGCTCCGCCAGCTCCGCGGGGGAGAGGGCGGCGAGCGCCGGTGCGGCGAGCTCGTCGGTGCGCGCCTCGACCGCCGCCTTCACCTCCGTGCCCGCGTCCGTCAGGGCGCCGTCGTCGGCGAGCAGGCCGCGCTCGACGAGTCGCGCCCGGCACGCGGACCACTCCTCGTCGGTGAAGTCACGGGCGACGTCGTACACCGGCCGCGGGACGCCGGCCGCCGTGGCGTGGAGCACGTGGGACTCACGGCCACCGATCCCGGCGGCGAGCAGCGCCGCCACGTGACCGTCACCGCGGTGCTCGCGCAGCAGCGTCGCGGCGTGCCACAGCCGCGCCACCGGTGCCGCCGGTGGCGGGAGCGCCCGGTTGGCCGCGAACAGCGCCCGGCCCTCCAGCGGTGCGCTGGCGGCGGCGGCCCAGAGCAGCTCCGCCGCGCGCCCGACCGCGTCCGGGTCGACAGACGTGCCCACCGCCCGCTCCACCGCGGCCACCGACCCTCGCAGCCGGGCGTCGAGCGCCGCCTCGGGGGCGGCGAAGGACCAAGCCGCGGGCAGGGCCCGCGCCACCCGCTCGGGAGAGAAGTTGTAGAAGAGGGCGTGGATCACCTCGGGCCCGACCGCGCCCAGCGGGGCGGCGCGTCCGGCGAAGTAGCCCATCCAGAACCCGCGGAAGCCCGCCTCCTTGAGCGCAGCGAGGGGCTCGGGCGCGAAGTAGGTGACGGCGTGGACCGGCTCCACGAGGCTCCAGAGGCGGCGTGCGGGATGGGGTTCCATGGCCTCGTTGTACGCCGCGGCCCGCACCACTGTCGCTGTGGTCTCCGTCACCCCCGCCTGTCGCCGCGTCACCCTCCCGGCCGGCGAACGGCTGTCCGGACCCCGGCGAACCAGCGCGCGGACGCCGGTTTGCTGGCACCATGCGGTCCATGGCGTCCAGCAGCCCGGTGCGCCCGACAGGGCGGTTCTCCTACGACACCGCCACCCGCAAGTGCGACTGGGACGACGAGGTCTACCGGATCCACGGCCACACTCCCGGGGCCGTCGAGCCGACGCTCGACCTCGCGCTCGAGGCCAAGCACCCCGAGGACCGCGACCGCGTGGCCGAGCTGATCGACCACGCCGCCCGCACGGGAGAGCCGTTCGCCATCAGCTGCCGGGTCGTCCTGGGCGACGGCACGCAGCGCCGGGTGCTCCTCGTGGCCGAGGGCGGCATGTGCGACCCGGGCGACGTGACGGTCGTGGAGGGCTACTACATCGACCTCACCAGCGAGGTCGAGCAGATCGCCGGAGAGGAGATCCACCACGCCGTCGAGGCCACCGTCGAGTCGCGGATCACCATCGAGCAGGCCAAGGGCGCCCTCATGCTGGCCTACGGCCTGGACGCCGAGGCGGCGTTCGC
Source organism: Nocardioides proteolyticus (assembly GCF_051280635.3). Lineage (NCBI taxonomy): Bacteria > Bacillati > Actinomycetota > Actinomycetes > Propionibacteriales > Nocardioidaceae > Nocardioides > Nocardioides proteolyticus. Next base: position 28,200 of record NZ_JBNBPO030000010.1, read on the forward strand.
GATGCTCCGGTGGTGGTCCCGCAACCGCAACGTCAAGGTCCGCGACATCGCGGCCCGACTCGTCGGCGGGGCGCAGGAGGGGGAGCTCGCGTTCACCGCGCTGCGCCTGCGCGTCGACAGCCTGCTCCACGACGTGACCGAACAGCCGACAACTGGGTACCGGACGGGCATGGCTCACCACGAGGCGAACGACGACCACAACCGCGACCAGCAGGAACGGACCGCCGGGCGTGCGGAGCTGCTGCCGGAGGAGCAACGCCCCGGCAGCCAGGACCCGCAGGAGCAGGCCGAGCAGATCCTGCGCGAGTCCGACGAGCGGGTGGAGGACCCCGAGGGCACCGGCGCCGCCTCGGTGCAGACGTCGACGCCGGACCAGCGGCCGGACCCCACCGTCTAGCCGCGCGCCTCAGCACTCGATCACGTTGACGGCGAGGCCGCCGCGGGACGTCTCCTTGTACTTGGTGTGCATGTCGCGGCCGGTCTCGCGCATGGTCTTGATGGCCCGGTCGAGCGAGACCGTGTGCTTCCCGCTGCCGGCCAGGGCGAGCCGGGCGGCGTTGATCGCCTTCACCGAGGCGATGGCGTTGCGCTCGATGCACGGGATCTGCACCAGCCCGCCGACCGGGTCGCAGGTGAGACCGAGGTTGTGCTCGATGCCGATCTCCGCGGCGTTCTCGACCTGCGCCGGGGACCCGCCGAGCACCTCGCACAGGGCACCGGCGGCCATGGAGCAGGCCGACCCGACCTCGCCCTGGCAGCCGACCTCCGCCCCCGAGATGGACGCGTTCTGCTTGAACAGGATCGCGATGGCACCGGCGGTGAGCAGGAAGCGCACGATGCCGTCGTCGTCGGCGCCGGGGACGAACCGGGCGTAGTAGTGCAGCACGGCGGGGACGATCCCGGCCGCGCCGTTGGTGGGCGCGGTGACCACCCGGCCGCCGCTCGCGTTCTCCTCGTTGACGGCGAGCGCGTAGAGGTTGACCCAGTCCATCGCCTGGAGCGGGTCCTGGGTCGGCGCGCCCTGCAGCCGGGCGTGCAGCGCCGGCGCGCGCCGCGGCACCTTGAGCCCGCCGGGCAGCACACCCTCGGCCGCGCAGCCTGCCCGCACGCAGTCCGCCATCACCGACCAGATGTGCAGCAGGCCGGCGCGCACCTCCGCCTCGCTTCGCCACGACCGCTCGTTGGCCAGCATCACGTCGCTGACGCGCAGCCCTTCGGTCTCGCAGATCTCCAGCAGCTCCGCGGCGGAGCCGAACGGGTGGCGGACCTCCGTGTCGTCGACCACCACCCGGTCGGCGCCCACGGCGGAGTCGTCGACCACGAAGCCGCCGCCGACCGAGTAGTACACCCGCTCCCGTACGACGCCGCCGCGGGCGTCGTACGCGGTGAAGGTCATGCCGTTGGGGTGGCCGGGCAGCGACTTGCGGCGGTGGAGCACCAGGTCGTCCGGGCCGAACGCCACCTCCTGGCGGCCGGCCAGCAGCAGCCGCTCACGGTCCCGGACCGCGGCTGCTCGCTCGTCGTAGGTGGCAACGTCGACGGTGGCCGGGTCCTCTCCCTCCAGCCCCAGGACGACGGCCCTGGCCGAGCCGTGACCGTGCCCGGTGGCCCCCAGCGAGCCGAACAGCTCCGCACGCACGCGGGCGACCCGGCCCAGCTCGCCGTCCCGGGCGAGCCCGTCGGCGAAGCGCTTCGCCGCGCGCATCGGTCCGACCGTGTGGGAGGAGGACGGGCCGATCCCGACGGAGTAGAGGTCGAAGACGCTCAACGCCATGGGGCCACCGTAGGCACCGCACCCGCCAAGCGGGAGGGCGGCGCCGCCCGGCGTCGTACGCCTGCAGCGAACGCGGCTGTCGCCGGCCCTCCGGGCGGCCTACCGTCGGTCCATGGGCGATGTCATCCGGTTCCCCGCACCGCCGGCCACGCGCAGGCAGCAGGACGACCGCGACCGCCGCGCGACGCCTGGTGGGCAGCCGCTGTGGCGCGAGGCGGCCGGCCGCGTCCTCCGGCAGGAGCGCCAGCGAGCCGACCGCACCCTGGGGGACGTGGCGGGCGCGGCCGGGATCTCGGTGCAGTACCTCTCCGAGATCGAGCGGGGCCTGAAGGAGCCCAGCTCGGAGATGCTCGCCGCCGTCACCGGCGCCCTGGGCCTGGACCTCGTCGCGCTGACCGCGGCGGTGACACGGCAGCTGCGCGGCCCGGTCTGCCTCGCCGCCTGACTCAGGCGGCGAGCGCCTTGCGGCTGGCCAGGACCTCGTCGGCGACCCCGTAGGCGACCGCGGCCCGGGCGTCGAGGATCAGGTCGCGATCGGTGTCGGCCCGCAGCCGCTCCACCGCCTGGCCGGTGTGCTCGGCCAGCACCTGCTCCATCTCGCCGCGTAGCCGCGCGATCTCCTTGGCCTGCACGGCCAGGTCTGGCAGCGTGCCCTGCCCGCCGCCGGACGGCTGGTGCAGGATGACCCGCGCCCGGGGCAGGATGGAACGCCGGCCCGGCGCGCCCGCCGCGAGGAGGACGGCAGCCGAGGAGGCGGCCTGGCCGATGCAGGTGGTGGCGATGGGCGCCCGCACGAACTGCATCGTGTCGTAGATGCCGAGCATCGCCGTGACGGAGCCACCGGGGGAGTTGAGGTAGAGGTTGATCGTCGCGTCCGGGTTCTCCGCCTCCAGGTGCAGCAGCTGGGCGATCACGACGTTGGCGACGCCGTCGTCGATCTCGGTGCCGATGTAGACGATGCGGTCGCTCAGCAGCCGGGAGTAGATGTCGACGGCACGCTCGCCGTGCAGGGTCTTCTCCACGACGCTCGGGATCGTGTACTGGCTCATCGCAGGCCTCCGAAGGCGACGGTCGGCCGGGTCGGGCCGACGGCGCGGACGTCGGTGAGGACGTGGTCGACGAAGCCGTACTCGCGCGCCTCCTCGGCGGTGAACCAGCGGTCGCGGAGGGCGTCCCGCTCGACCTTCTCGACCGGCTGGCCGGTGTGCTCGGCGATCAGGCCCATCATCACGTTCTTGGTGTGCTCCAGGTTCTCGGCCTGGATCTCGATGTCGATGGCCGTGCCGCCGATGCCGGCGGAGCCCTGGTGCAGCAGCACCCGGGAGTGGGGCAGCGCGTAGCGCTTGCCCGGGGTGCCCGCCGAGAGCAGGAACTGGCCCATGCTCGCGGCCAGGCCCATCGCCAGCGTGCTGACGGCGTTCGGGATCATCCGCATCGTGTCGTAGATGGCGAGCCCCGCGGTGACCGAGCCGCCGGGGGAGTTGACGTAGAGGCTGATGTCGCGCTGCGGGTCCTCCGCGGAGAGCAGGAGCAGCGCCGCGCAGAGCCGGTTGGCGACCGCGTCGTCCACCTCCTGCCCGAGCACGATGATCCGCTGCTGCAGCAGGCGGGAGGTGAGCTGTTCGTCGAAGGGGCCGAGGAGGCGCTCGGCTGGTGTGGTGGTCATGGCACCACCGTGCGGCGGGGACGGGGGACGCACCAAGGACTTCCGCCGCGAGCGGATCCGCCCAGGGCGGATCCACCGGCGGCCGCGGGTGGGTGTCGGCGGCACGCGCCACGATGGCGGTCACCGGCGCCGGCAGGGCGCCCGAGGTGATCGAGGTCGAGATGGCAGCAGACGTCGTGGTCTACGGAGCGAGCGGGCACACCGGCCGGTTCGTGGTCGGTGAGCTGGTCGAGCGCGGGTTGACGCCGGTGCTGGCCGGCCGCGACCCCGCCCGGCTCGAGGCCCTCGCCGGCGAGTACGGCGGCCTCCGCGCGCGGGCCGCGCCCGCCGACGACCCCGGCGCGCTCGACCGTGCGCTCGCCGGCGCGGCCGCCGTGGTCAACTGCGCTGGCCCGTTCGCCGTGACGGCCGCGCCCGTGGTCGCCGCCGCCCTGCGCGCCGGCATCCCCTACGTCGACGTGGCGGCCGAGATCGAGGCCAACGTGGACACGTTCGCGACGTTCCGCACGCCCGCGGCCGAGGCCGGCCTGGCCGTGGTGCCGGCGATGGCCTTCTTCGGCGGCCTCGGCGACCTGCTCGCCACGGCAGCGATCGGGGAGTGGCAGGAGGCCGACCAGGTGCTCGTCGGCTACGGCCTCACCAGCTGGCACCCGACGGCCGGCACCCGGGCGGCGGGCAGGGTCTCCCACGACCGTCGCGGGGGACGGCGGCTGCGGTTCCGGGAGGGCGTCCTCGTCCAGCACGACGACGACCTGGTCGAGGAGGACTGGGAGTTCCCCGAGCCGCTCGGGCGGCGACGGGTCGTCGCGGAGTTCACGATGGCCGACGTCGTCACCATCCCGAGCCACCTGCGCGTCCCCGACGTGCGCACGTTCATGGCGGCCACCGCCGCCGCCGATCTCGCCCGGCCCGACACGCCGCCCCCGGCGCCGGCCGACCACACCGGCCGCTCCGCGCAGGACTTCGTGGTCGACGTACGCGTCGTGCGGGGTCGCGACGAGCGTCGCGCCACCGCCGCGGGGCGGGACATCTACGCGGTCACCGCCCCGCTCGCCGTGGAGGCCGTCAGCCGCCTCCTGGCGGGGGAGGGACGGACGACGGGAGTGGCGTCGGCAGGCGCGATGTTCGCCGCCGGCGACTTCCTCCGCGCCCTGGTCCCGCACGTCGCGGTGTCGGTCGGCGCGGGGCCCTAGGATCGGGCCGTGCCTGCCCAACCCCCCTCGGCGGTGCATCGGGGCGCTCCCGCGGCGCATCCGATCCGTCCCGTGCGCCCGGCCACCGGGCGAGGGCATCAGGAATCGAGAAGCGCCGGAGCGAGCGCAGCCCCTAGCGTCGGGGCCATGACGCTCCTCGTCCGGCCGCGGACCGCCCGGTGACGACGGCCGCGCCCCGCGACCGGGCGACCCGCAAGGCCGACGCGCTCGCCATGCTGGCCACCCCGGCCGTCGACGCCTGGGTCGCCACCGCCTCCGCGATGCCGACCGCCCACCTGGTGCCGCTGTCCCTGGCGTGGGTGGACGAGCGCGTGGTGGTCGCCGTCGACAGCCGGTCGGCCACGGCGCGCAACCTCGTCGCCTCCGGGCAGGCCCGAGTGGCGGTCGGCCCGACCCGCGACGTGGTGATGATCGACGCGGTGCTCGAGCGGTCGGTCGCCGTCAGCGACGACGAGGCGCTCGGCGCCGCCTACGCGGCCCAGGCCGACTGGGATCCCCGGAACAGCCCGGGCTACGCCTTCCTCGTCCTGCGCCCGGTGCGCATCCAGGCCTGGCGCGAGGTCGACGAGATCCCCGACCGCGATCTGATGCACGACGGCCGCTGGCTGGTCTGACCGAGAGATGGAGACACCATGAGCAAGGCGCACCCCGCCGACACCCACGACCTGATCCGCGTGCAGGGCGCGCGCGAGAACAACCTCAAGGACGTCAGCGTCGAGATCCCGAAGCGCCGGCTGACCGTGTTCACCGGCGTCTCCGGGTCGGGCAAGAGCTCCCTGGTGTTCGGCACGATCGCCGCCGAGTCGCGACGGCTGATCGACGAGACGTACTCGACCTTCGTGCAGGGCTTCATGCCGAGCCTGCCGCGACCCGAGGTGGACGCGCTCGACGGCCTGACGACCGCGATCCTGGTCGACCAGGAGCGGATGGGAGCCAACCCCCGCTCGACGCTCGGCACGGTGACCGACGGGCACGCGATGCTCCGGTCGCTCTTCAGCCGGCTCGGCAAGCCCTACATCGGCGGACCGACGGCGTTCTCCTTCAACGTCCCGACCACCACGGTCGGCGGGGCGTCGGTGACCGAGTCGGGCAAGAAGAACGTGGTCAAGCAGCAGGTCTACCTCGGCGGCATGTGCCCGGAGTGCGAGGGCCGCGGCACCGTCTCCGACCTCGACCTGTCGGCGATCGTCGACGAGACCAGGTCGCTGGAGGAGGGCGCGATCCTCGTCCCCGGCTACACCGCGGACGGGTGGATGGTCGCGGCGTTCAAGGTGGCGGTGCCCGCCGACATCCCGATCAGCCGGTTCACGAAGGCGCAGCGCGAGGACTTCCTGTACGCCGAGCCGCGCAAGGTCAAGGTCGAGAAGATCAACGTCACCTACGAGGGCCTGATCCCGAAGATCCGGAAGTCGATGTTCAGCAAGGACCCCGACTCGCTGCAGCCCCACATCCGGGCGTTCGTCGAGCGGGCGGCGGTGTTCTCGGCCTGCCCGCGGTGCGACGGCACCCGCCTCAACGAGTCGGCCCGGTCGTCGAAGATCAAGGGACGCGACATCGGTGAGGTCGCCGCCCTGCAGGTGACCGACCTGGCGGCGTGGGTGCGCACCATCGACGACCCCGGGGTGGCGCCGCTCGTCGCCAAGCTGCTGCACCTCCTGGACGCGCTGACCGAGATCGGCCTCGGCTACCTCTCGCTCGACCGGCCCGCCGGCACGCTCTCGGGCGGCGAGGCGCAGCGCACCAAGATGGTCCGCCACCTCGGCTCGGCGCTGACCGACGTGACCTACGTCTTCGACGAGCCGACGATCGGCCTGCACCCCCACGACATCGAGCGGATGAACAAGCTCCTCGTCGAGCTCCGCGACAAGGGCAACACGGTGCTCGTCGTCGAGCACAAGCCGGAGACGATCGCGATCGCCGACCACGTGGTCGACATGGGCCCCGGCGCCGGCAGCGGCGGTGGCGAGGTCGTCTTCGAGGGCACCGTCGCGGGGCTGCGGCGCAGCGGCACGCTGACCGGCCAGCACCTGACCTACCGCGCCGCGATCAAGGAGTCGGTTCGCGAGCGCACCGGCGTCCTGGAGATCCGCGGGGCCGACGCCCACAACCTGCAGGACGTCGACGTCGACATCCCGCTGGGCGTGCTCACGGTCGTCACCGGCGTCGCCGGGTCGGGCAAGAGCTCGCTGATCCACGGCTCGGTCGCCGGGCACGACGGCGTGGTGTTCATCGACCAAGGAGCGATCAAGGGCTCGCGGCGGAGCAACCCGGCGACGTACACGGGGATCCTCGAGCCCGTCCGCAAGACGTTCGCCAAGGTCAACGGGGTGAAGCCGGCGCTGTTCAGCGCCAACTCCGAGGGCGCCTGCCCGACGTGCAAGGGCGCCGGCGTGATCGTCACCGAGCTCGGCTTCATGGACACCGTCTCCACGCCGTGCGAGGACTGTGGCGGCAAGCGGTTCCAGGCGGCCGTCCTGGAGCTGCAGGTCGACGGGCTCAACATCGCCGAGGTCCTCGACCTCCCGGTCGCCGAGGCGCACCGCTTCTTCGCCGACGGTGACGCCGCGACCCCGGCCGCGGCGAAGATCCTGAGCGCGCTCGAGGACGTCGGTCTGGGGTACCTCAAGCTGGGTCAGCCGCTCAACACGCTGTCCGGGGGCGAGCGCCAGCGGCTGCGCCTCGCGATGCACCTGGGCCAGAAGGGCGGCATCTTCGTCCTCGACGAGCCCACCACCGGCCTGCACCTGGCCGACGTGGAGAACCTGCTCGGCCTGCTCGACCGGCTGGTCGAGAGCGGCAAGTCGGTGATCGTGATCGAGCACCACCAGGCCGTGATGGCGCACGCCGACTGGATCATCGACCTCGGCCCCGGCGCCGGTCACGACGGCGGCCGGATCGTGTTCGAGGGCACCCCGGCCGACCTCGTGGCCGACGGCTCCACGCTCACCGGGCGGCATCTGGCGGAGTACGTCGCCCGCTGACCGAGTTGGGACTTTGGTCTCGTTCCGGGGCCCGGCACGGGACATTCGCCCACGGGCCGGAGCCGGACCTGCCTACGATTCTTCGGCCCTGCCGTCTCGTGATGGGTCCACCATGCATCTCCACGGCCGCCCTGTGCCGCTGCCCCTGGTCCTGACCGCCTTCCTGGCCCTGTGCCTGCTGGCCACCGCCGCCGTGGCCGGTCCGCTGGGCGGGTCGAAGGCCGACGCCGAGTCCACCGCGCCGGAGTCGGTGACCACGGCGGAGCGGGGCGCCCGCACCCAGGCGCCTCCGCCGCCGCCTCCGCCGCCGGCCCGGCTGGCCGACGGCTGGAGCGGCTACGCGTTCGACGCCTGCCGCGCCCCGAGCCAGGCCGTGATGGACCGGTGGCGCACCGCGTCGCCGTTCACGGGCGTCGGCATCTACCTCGGCGGCATCCACCGCGCCTGCGAGCAGCGTCACCTGACGTCGCGGTGGGTCACCCGGCAGATCCGCTCCGGCTGGCAGCTGCTGCCGATCTGGGTGGGGCCGCAGGCGTCCTGCACAGGCTACGACCACCGCATCGACGGCAGGCCCGGCCGCAGCGGCCGGTACGACGCCGCCCGCACCCGGGGCACCCGCGAGGCGCGGCGGGCTGCCGCGACCGCGCGATCGCTGCGGGTCCCGAAGGGCGAGGTGATCTTCTACGACATCGAGCCGTTCGACACCCGGCGCGAGCGGTGCCGCCGCTCCTCGCTGGTCTTCCTCGAGGCCTGGACCAACGAGATCCACCGCGAGGGCTACCGCTCCGGGGTCTACTCCCACGTCAACTCCGGGATCTCGCTGCTGAGCCGGACCGGCGCGGGCTACGTCCGACCCGACGCGGTCTGGTACGCCTGGATCGACCAGGCCGGCGCGATGCCGCGCGAGCACGTCGCCGACCACACCTTCATGCACACCAGCCGGGTCCACCAGTACGCCCTGGACACGAAGGTCGAGTTCGGCGGCGTCAAGATGGCGATCGACTGGAACTTCGTCAGCCTCGGCGCCCGCCGGCCGGTCACCTCGACCGCCACCTGCGAGCAGGCTGCCGACCGGGTCCGGCCGCGCAATCTGCGGTCCGGCGCCCGGGGGCGGCTGGTGCAGGTGGTGCAGTGCCTCGTCGCGCCGGGGGAGCGGCACCCGATGAAGACCACCGGCCGCTACGACCGGGCCACCGTCAAGGCGGTCCAGCGCTACCAGAAGCGCAGCGGCCTGCCCGCGACCGGCACCGTGGACCGACGTACGTGGACGTCCCTGCTGGCGCGCGGGCACACCCCGGTGCTGAAGAAGGGCGCCCGCGGCGAGCACGTACGACGCCTGCAGCGGACCCTCAACGCGGCCGCCGGCCGCCCCAAGGTGCAGGTCGACGGCGCCTTCGGCCCCAGCACGGCACGGGCCGTGCGGCACTACCGCAAGGAGCTCAGGCTGGGGAAGAAGCCGGTGGTGACCAAGGGCCTCTGGAAGGCCCTCGAGCGCGGCCGGGTCGTCCCCGACAAGCGTCCCAAGCGCTAGCGACCACACGCCCACCGAACCGGTCAGGAATCGAGAAGCGACCGCCGCCGCACGCACCTAGCGTCGTGGCCATGACACACATCGAGCAGATCACCCTGGAGGTGGCCGACACCGCGGCCGCCGCTCTCTTCTACAAGGACGCGTTCGGGCTGGACGGCGAGATCGGCCTGCGCGAGTCGACGGCGCCGACCAGCGGGTTCCGGGCGTTCACGCTGTCGCTTCTGGTCGCCCAGCCGGCCGACGTGCGGCTGCTCGTCGACTCCGCCGTCGGCGCCGGAGCCGAGGTCCTGAAGCCGGTCGCCAAGTCGATGTGGGGGCACGGCGGCGTGGTCCGGGCACCCGACGGAACCATCTGGAAGGTCGCCACGTCGGCCCGCAAGGACACCTCGCCCGCGACCGGCCACGTCGAGCACGTCGTCCTCCTCCTGGGCGCCGCCGACGTGGCCGCCACCAAGCGGTTCTACGTTGAGCACGGCATGGGGGTCGCCAAGAGCTTCGGCCGCAAGTACGTCGAGTTCGAGAGCCCCGAGGGAGCGGTCAAGCTCGGGCTCTACGGCCGCAAGGCCCTCGCCAAGGACGCGGGCGTCGACCCCGACGGCACCGGCTCACACCGCGTCGTACTCCACGGCGCCGGCGCCCCCTTCACCGACCCGGACGGCTTCGTCTGGGAGCCGACGGCCTAGGCCGCGCCGTGTGCCGACCAGGATGGCGCGACGCGCTCGCCGCGGCGCAGCCCGCGCTCACCGAACCGCTACCCGGACAGGCCGGCGTCCGAGCGCAGGGCCGCCCGCACGGCGTCGGCACGGACCTGCTCCATCGAGACGAACGGGATCCCCTCCTGGTGCCAGGCCTCGGCCACGAGTCGGGGGATCGGGGCAGAGTAGGCGTCACCGACGTCGCCTGACCGCGCGACGAGGTCGTCCTCGATCGGGCAGTGCAGAACCGCGCGCGCGTCGTCACCGAACCAGTCTCGACCGGCGAGCCCGTCGAGCAGCTCCGGCGTGACGAGGACCTCCACCTCCGCGACCTGCTCGAGGGTCTCGTTGGCCAGCAGGGCGCCGGCGAGACCCACGACGTACTGCCCGGCGGGGAGCTCGAGCCGGGGCACGGCGGTGCGGAGGCGGGACCACGTCCAGGAGGGGGACGGCGCCGGGCCGTCCGGCTCGGGCTCGTGCTTCAGGAAGGCGCGCACCGCGGCCTGGTGGACCTGGAGAACCGACACCAGGGGTATCCCGTCCTGGCGCCAGGCCTCACTGATGAGCTCCCGGATCGGGGCGGTGTAGCCGTCACTGACGTCACCGGCGCGTGCCAGCAGGCCGGTCTCGCCCGGGCACGCCAGACGGTTCTGGTCGGCCGCGATGTCCCACCCGCGGCCGGCCAGGTCGACGTAGAGGTCGTCGGTGACGAGCAGGTCGACCTCGTCGGCGCTGGCGACGGACTCGTTGGCCAGCATCGCGGCGGCCAGCCCGGCGACGTACTCGCCCTCGGGCAGCCCGAGCGCGGTGATGGCGGCGTGGAGGCGCTCCCAGGTCCACGGCATGGCAGGTTTCTACCCCGAGTGCCTCGGCGTCCGCCGCAGATCCGCCCCCTGCGAGGGAGCTGCCGTTCAGGTCGGCGTCGTGGCGGGTTCACGGCGCGGTCGTAGCTTCCGCGGTGCCCGTTCCCTCTCGAGAAGGATGCCCATGGCCCAGCGAAGCGCCACGTTCACGCGCGCCTGCACGATCCTCGGCGGCGTCGCCGTCGCCGCCGCCCTCGCCGTACCCGTCGACCCCGCGGCCGCCCAGCCGCCCCTCCCGGCGGCGACGGTCGCCGCGGGCTCGAGCATCACCGTCAGCGCCGAGCAGCTCCGCTACGGCCAGACGCTGCAGGTCGACTACGCGACCGACCAGCCGCACCAGCTGAACTGGGTCGGCGTCTACCGCGCCGGGCAGACCCCGGGCTCGGTGTCGTCGACGATGTGGGAGTACACCCCTGCCGCGACCGGCTCGGTGTCGTTCACCGGGCTCGCCCCCGGCGACTGGCAGGTCTTCCTGCTGGCGCGGGACGGCTACGACGTGCTCGCCGGACCGGTCCAGGTGGAGGTCCTCGGCGACCCTGCCGCCGGACAGCCGGGGGACCCGGACGCACCGGTGACGATCGACCCGGTCGCGACCGACAACAGCACCGACGAGACCGTGCTGCGCGAGGGCTTCGGCCGCGACCGCGACGGCTGGACGGTCGCGTTCGACGACTCGATGACCGGCCGGGGCGCCGACGCCTACCGCGGCTGGAGGTTCGTGACCCGCCAGACATGGACCAGCGACGTCGACGGGATGCGCGGCCGCTTCGGCCGGGCGCACGAGACCATCGCGGTCGCCGACGCCGAGCAGTACGGCGACCTGCCCTTCTCGACCACCCTGACGAGCGCTCCGGTGCCGGTGACCGGCCTGGGCGCGGTCCGGCTGACCTTCGACAGCCACTACCGCGGAGCGCCGGGCCAGTCCGGCGTCGTACGCGTCTCGTTCGACGGCGGCCGCACCTCCGAGGTGCTGCGGCTGGACTCCGCCTCGGTCGACGACGGCTACGACGCACTGCAGATGAACCACCGGCAGGACGTCACGGTCGAGGTGCCGCTCGGTGCGGAGTCGGCCGTGTTCAGCTGGGAGCTGAGCGGGGGAGCGGACGCACGCTACTGGGCGATCGACTCGGTGACGGTGCACGAGGTGCTCGAGGACGTCGAGGGCCAGCCCACCCAGGCGTGGGTGATGAGCGATATCCAAGGTCACCCGCACGACTGGCAGCACGCGATCGGCGACTACGCGAAGCTCGCCCCCGACGCCGACGGCATGCTCCTGGTCGGCGACATCGTCAACACGGGCAGGCAGGCCGAGTGGGACGAGATCTACGACGTCATGGACGCCACCAGCGACGTCCGTCCCGAGCAGACGGTGGCCGCCATCGGCAACCACGAGCGCTACGCGGCCGGCGGGTTCGCCGCCAACCGCGACCGGTTCCTCGCCTTCGCCGACCGCGACCGGGTGTGGGACGAGTACGTGCTGGAGGGTCCCGGCGGGGCGGTGCCGGTGATCGTGCTCGGCCAGGAGTTCGCCTCGCCGTCGGAGGTCGCGATGAGCGACGAGCAGGTCGAGTTCCTCGAGGAGCGGCTCGCGCACTGGACGGCTCAGGACAGGCAGGTGCTGGTGCTCACGCACTTCCCGCTCGGCGACACCGTCTCCGCCTCCTGGCTGCCGTGGTACCACGACTCGCACATGATGAACGACCGGCTGACCAGCATCCTCGGCAACTACCCGAACGCCATCGTCCTCTCCGGCCACACGCACTACCCGGCCGAGCTCGGTGACTGGGCCGTGCAGCGTCGTACCGGCGACGGGCACGCGGACGGCTTCTGGGCGGTCAACACGCTGGCCATGCACGTGGAGTGGGACGCCCGCGGCGAGTCGTCGGCCAGCGCCACCGAGATCGTCACCCGCGACGTCAACCGCGGCCTGACGGTCGACGCGTACGGCGACCGCGTGGTCGTCACCGCGCACGACTTCGCCACCGACGAGCAACTGCGCCAGGTCGTCATCCCCAACCCGCTGGTCGGCTCCGACACGGTGGCCGCGCCGGCGATCGAGCCGGGGGAGCCGCGGATCGTGTCGACCCACAAGCACGGCGTCAAGCCGGGCGCAAAGCTGGTCGTCGACGAGGGGGAGTGGTCCGACGGCGTCGACCTCTCCTACCGGTGGCTGGCCGACGGCCGCCCGATCGCGGGGGAGACCGGCCGGGGCTTCCACCTGACCGGACGGTGGAAGGGCGTGGCGATCACCGTCGAGGTCACCGGGACGCGGCCCGGGTCCGAGCCGGTGACCGTCACCTCGCCGCCGGTGGTCCTCCGCTGACCACGTCGTCGAGGAGCTGACCGCGGGCGCGCGCCGTCGTGGCGCGCGCCCGTGGGCCGTCCTAGGGTCGGAGGGTGGCCGTCCATCCGCTGTGGAACCCCTACCGGATCCCGTCACCGGAGGAGATCGACGCCGCCAGGGTCGACGACGCCGCCCGCGCGCCGGAGCACATCTGGGAGCAGCACCGGGTGCTGCGGGCGACGGAGCCGCGCGTCAACCTCCACGTCTGGTCGCCGGGCGCGCGCGAGCCGCAACGCCACCGGATGTTCCGCGACTGGCTCCGCACGCACCCCGACGACCGGGATCGCTACTCCGAGGTGAAGCGGCAGGTCGCGACCCGCGGCTTCACGGACGCGATGAGCTACAACAACGCCAAGGCGTGGTTCGTCTACGACGTCTACGAGAAGGTGTTCGCGCACGATCCCGACCACCGGCACGACCCCCGGCCGCGAGTGGCCGGATGATCAGGGACCGGATCGAGCAGGACCTCGACCCGCTCTGCGCCATCCTCGAAGCGCTGCAGTGGCCCCCGGCCGCGGTGAGCGGGCCGGACGCGAGGGCCTGGCTGCACGAGCCTGACGCAGAGCGGTCGTGGGTCTTCGACATGGCACCAGTGCACGTCACCCCGACCAGGAACGTCGTCGGCCACGTCCAGATCCGGCGGTCAGCCGGGGCCGAGGACCAGGAGCTGGTGATCGGCAGGCTGTTCGTCCGGCCGGACACCCACGTCACCGGCATCGGACGCTTCCTGCTGCGCGAGTCGCTCCGCTACGTCCGCGACCGCGGGATGGAACCGGTCGTCGCGCTCGCCGAGTGCCGGTTCGAGCGGCCGTTCTTCGAGAGGTACGGCGTCGAGCGGTTCCGGTGAGTGCTGGGTGCGGGTGGCGGTCGTCGTGATGCCCCGTCGCCAGCGCGTGCGCCGTCGGCTACCAGGCCGCCTCCACCGTATTGATGCGCTTCAGCATTATGGTCATACTTATGACCATGAGCGAGACGTTGTCCCTGGCCGACGCGAAGGCACACTTCTCCGAGTTGGTCAGCCGGGTCGACCGGCAGCACGATCGCGTGACCGTGACAGTTCACGGCCGTCCGTCGGCGGTGCTGCTGTCGCCCGACGACCTCGAAGCGATGGAGGAAACGATCGCCATCCTGTCGGACGACGAAGCTGTACGACAGTTGGCAGCCTCCGACGCCGAGCTGGCTCGCGGCGAGGGCGAGTCCGAGCAGGACCTGGCAGATGTCATGCGCCGGCGCGGGCGGACTGCGTGACGACTGAGCGCTTCCAGCTCGTCATCGCGCCCACCGCGCGCCGCCAACTGGCCGAAAGCCTTCCCGAGTCGGTGGCGTTCGCGGCCTACGACTTCATCGTTGGACCGCTGCTCGACAATCCGCATCGGGTGGGCAAGCAGCTTCGTCCGCCGCTGAATGATCGGCACAGCGCGCGGCGCGGCACCTACCGCGTGATCTACCGCATCGACGATGAGCGGCACCGAGTGACCGTGGTCGGCGTGGTGCGCCGATCCGACGCGTACCGGTGACCGGCGCTCCGCGGCGTCGACTGGTTGCCGATAAGTGACATTATGTCATTCTGCCCGCTCAGGCAGGCTTCCCCCCTCAGCCGCTCAACCTGCTCATCAGTGCACGTTGACGTGGTAGTTGAACGTCTGGCTGAGCGCCTTGTCCTCTGCGAGCGGCCGGTACTTCTTCAGTGACCAGCTGGTGGTGTCGCTCCGGGTGACATAGGTGTTCTCCTTGTTGCGCCACCAACGCTGGAGCTCGACCCACACGCGCTGGTTCAGGTTGCTCGGGTTGAACGTGACCGAACCCGTCGCGCACGTGCCCCAGGTGCCGTTGGCGTTGCAGCCCTGGCCGTCGTACCTCTTCGTCCGCCAGAGGCCGAGCTGCTTCTGCACCGCTTCCTGCTCCGCGCGCAGCGCGGCCTGATCCGCGCCCGACAAGGCCGACACCACCGGCGCAGGCCCGGCGAACTTGGCGTTGTAGCGGGCGAAGACGAGATCTTGGAACTGCTCGACGGTGACGATGCTCCCCAGTCGGTCCCCCAGCACGCTGGCACCGATGGCGGGTCGGAACTTGGTCATCCACACCCCGGTCGGGGCCTTGAACAACCGCTTCGGCCCACCGTCGGCGTGGATCAGGTCGACCCGGCTCTCGACCGCTCCTCTCAGCGCCTCTTCCGCATCATCGCGATGGCGGGCGGCAGCATCCAACAGCGCGTCGTAGACATGCTCGAGCTCAACCCGGAGCAGCCGGCGCTTGTTCGCACTCATGTTGGAGCTCTCGAAGCGTTGCTCTACGGCCAGCACCTGCGCGTGCCGATCCTGCAGGTCACGCCGGTGGTCGGGGTGGCTGCATGCCCGCTTGATGTCACCCGTCGAGAACGCGTTGTTGGCGAGCAGGGCGCGGACCGAGGCGCGTTCGGCGTCCGGAACGCGGCCGGGCCGGTACGCCGCATCCGGCGGGTTCAGCTTTCGCTGGACCATCAGCGTCCCGCCGAGGGCCGCAGCCACGGCTCGGTTGCCGGCGCTCGCCTGCAACGCGAGCACCGACGATCCCGGCCCCGGCCCGGGCGACCTCGGTGCCGGTCCTCGCGCAGTGGTGTCCGTGCTCGGGTCCGTCGCCTGCAACCGCCTGCCCATGGGAGCCTCCCGGGATGGTTCTGGCCGGACCTCCTCGGCGCGCGACGCCTGGGGCGCCGAGGGGGTGCTCGGCACGCTACCGGCGGCAGCGGCTCTGGACCAGACCACTCGGGTTCCATGGTGACCTGCGGCCCGACCTTGGTCCGGTCCCCCGCCCGCCTGAGCCGACGTACCTGACGAACGGGTTGCTCGTACGCCGAAAATGCAACGCGTTCGTCAGGTACGTCGCCCGCCGGTCGCCCGCCGCCACCCGCCGCCACCCGCCGCGCGCCCGCCGCACGCCGTCACAGTCCGGTGCGCCCGGGAAAGCGGCTTGACCTTGACGCAGCGTCAACGTTCCAGGCTGTCGGTCATGACCACGACACCAGCCATCCAGGTGGCCGGACTGACCAAGTCCTACGGAGACCATGCGGTGCTTCGCGGCGTCGACTTCAACGTCGCCCGGGGCACCGTCTTCGCCCTGCTCGGCTCCAACGGCGCCGGCAAGACCACGGCCATCAAGATCCTCGCCACGCTGCTGAAGGCCGACGCAGGCACCGCGTCGGTGTGCGGCCACGACGTCGCGACCCGCCCGGCCGACGTGCGAGCGTCGATCAGCCTGACCGGCCAGTTCGCCGCCATCGACGAGGTCCTCACCGGGCGGGAGAACGTCCTCCTCGTCGCCCAGCTGCGACGGGTCCCCCGCGCCGACGAGGTCGCCGACGCGCTGCTCGACCGGTTCGGCCTGACGGAGGCCGGGTCCCGCCGCGCGGGCACCTACTCCGGCGGCATGCGGCGGCGTCTCGACATCGCGATGAGCCTGATCGGCGACCCGCCGGTGATCTTCCTCGACGAGCCCACGACCGGGCTCGACCCGCAGTCGCGGCTCGAGGTGTGGCGGACGGTCAAGGATCTGGCGTCCTCGGGCACGACGGTGCTGCTCACCACCCAGTACCTGGACGAGGCCGAGCAGCTCGCCGACCGGATCGCCGTCCTCCACGACGGCCGGATCATCGCCGACGGCACCCTCGCCGCGCTGAAGGAACTGCTCCCGCCGGCGAAGGTCGAGTACGTCGAGAAGCAGCCCACCCTCGAGGAGATCTTCCTCGCCATCGTCGGCCACGACGGCCACCGCAAGTGAGGAGCACAGCCATGACCACCTCCGTCGTCGGCGACACCGCCGTCATGCTCAAGCGGTCGCTGCGCCACATCGCGCGCAGCCCCGACACCATCGTCACGACCGCGATCACCCCGATCGCGATGCTGCTGCTGTTCGTCTACGTCTTCGGCAGCGCGATCGACGCCGGGGACGAGAGCTATGTGAACTACCTGCTCCCGGGCATCCTGATCATCACCGTCGCCTCGGGCATCGCCTACACCGCCTACCGGCTGTTCCTCGACGTCTCCGGCGGCATCTTCGAGCGGTTCCAGTCCATGCCGATCGCGCGGTCCTCGGTGCTGTGGGGCCACGTCCTGACGTCCGTGGTAGCGAACCTGGTCTCGCTGCTCCTCGTCGTCGGCGTCGCGCTGCTGATGGGGTTCCGCACCGGCGCCGGTCCCCTGGCGTGGCTCGCCGTGGCCGGCATCCTGCTGCTCGTCACCTTCGCGCTCACTTGGCTCGCGGTGATTCCGGGGCTGAACGCCAAGACGGCCGACGGCGTCTCGGGGTTCGCCACCCCGCTGATCTTCCTCCCCTTCATCAGCTCCGCGTTCGTGCCGACCGACGGCATGCCCACTGCGGTGCGCGCCTTCGCGGAGCACCAGCCCGTCACCTCCATCGTCAACACGATCCGCAGCCTGTTCGCCGAGCAGCCGGTCGGCGACGACGGTTGGATCGCGCTCACGTGGTGCCTGGGCCTTCTCGCCCTCGCCTACGGCTTCGCCATGCGCGCCTACCGCCGCAGGATCAGCTGAGCCATGGCACTCGCCTCCCGGGCTGGCCTCAGTCCGGGAAGGCGACGTGCACGTCGCGCGGTGCCGGCGCTCCCACGCCGGTCTCGACCAGCGCCTTCAGGCTCATCAGGTACGTCGCCCACTTGGTGCTGCAGTGGTGCATGAACTCCACTGGCTCGCGCCAGCCCTCGTGCTTGAACAGCACGATCGTCATGTCGTCGTCCTGGCGCAGCTGCCAGTCGACCGTGGTGCCGACCCACTCCTCGGGCCCCTCGACCACCTTCCAGGTGACCTGCTCCCCCGGCCGCTGGTCGACGACCTCCATGTCGAAGCCGCCGGGCGGGAAGCGGAAGGCGATGGTCCCGCCGACGTCGGCGGAGCCGGTCGTGTCCTCGGTCCACCACCCGGCGAGGCCCTCGAGGGTCGTCAGGGCGTCGTACACCTTCTCCGGGCTCGCGTCCTTGACGCCGACGCGATGCAGGATGTCCACCATTGCTGTCTCCTCTGTGTTCTGTGTCTGCACTGTCTGCACTGTCTGCACTGTTCTGGGGTGCGCCACGGTCGTGGCGCGGCCGGTCAGTCCTCGGCCTGGTTCTTGCTGTGCTCGATCGCCTCGGCGATCTGCTTGATGCGCCGGAGCCGGGCATCCCAGGTGCTGCCGACGGCGGTCAGCTGGGCCACCGCCCGCTCCAGCTGGGCCTGGTCGACCTGGTAGCGCCGCTCGCGGCCCTGCGCCGAGGCCTGGACCAGGCCGACGCGGTCGAGCACGCCGAGGTGCTTGGCCACCGCCTGCCGGGTGACCGGGAGCTCCTCGCTGAGCGAGGTGGCGGTGCCCGGTCCCCGCTGCAGCAGCAGGTCGAGCATCCGGCGCCGGGTCGGGTCGCCGATCGCCGACCAGAGCGCGTCGTCGACCGGCGTGGTCACGACGCCGAGACCACCGACACGGCCCGCTCCCGGATGCGGGGCAGGAAGTGCTCCCAGCCGGCGACGTGGTCCTGGTAGGTGTGCTCGAGCACGGCCGCCTCCCAGCCGCGCTCGCGGAAGCCGGTCTCCGTCAGCCGGAGGGTGGTGCCCTCCCCCGTCGGCACCAGCTCGAAGGCGACGAGCAGCGAGTTGCCGTCGACGGGCGTCTCCGCGGCCGGATGCGTCCAGCGGAAGGTGAACAGGCGGGGCGGGTCCGCGACCACGACGGTGATCGGTACGACGTTGGCCCGCGGGTCGTCCCCGTCGGCCCACACCAGCTCGCCGGTCGCGCCGGGCACCGGCTCGAGGTCGGTGTCGGCCTGCCACCAGTCGCGGATGTGCTCGGGCCGGCTGATCACGTCGAAGACCACCTCGGGCGGCGCGTCGACGTGGATCTCGCGTTCGATGCTGGCGTACTCCATGGGGCTGTCTCTCCTCAGTTTGCAACCATCGGTTGCAGGAGAGGCTAGCCCCTGACGCGCCGCAATGCAACCATCGGTTGCACAGAGGCCGGGGCGGCTACTCGGAGTCGAAGATCGGGCCGTCGAGCTGCGGCAGCGACTGCGGGTCCGGCGCGGTCAGGTGCTCGATGTAGAGCTCGACGCGGTCCTGCTGGGCGCGCTCCAGCGCCCGCGCGACGCGACGGTCCTCCCAGGCGAGCATCTGCACGGTGGCGAGGTAGTCGGCGTCGTCGAGCCCGCGCTCGCGCCAGTACGGGTCGTCGCCCACCCAGTAGTCGGTGCGCACGTAGTCGAACTCCGGCTCGCGGGCGAGGCGGAAGTCCACGTCGCGCAGCCCGCGCCTGCTCCGCTCGTCGGGCATCGAGGTCGCCGTCCAGCGCGCGTAGCCGGCGGCGATGTCGGTCTCGAGGACGCCGGCGATCTCCCGCGGCTCCATCGACCAGATGGTCAGCATGGTGCTGCCGCTCCCCTCGGTCCACAGGGCGCCCGACTCGGCCCACCGTGCGATCACCGTCTCGGCGTCGCAGCGCGCGAGGTCGAGGTCGACGGTGGTCAGGACGTGGTCGCCCGACCGCACCCAGCCGGTGACCTGCAGGTAGCCGTCGGGGTCGAGCTGGGCGGTCACGACGTCGCCGACGACCAGGGGCACGTAGTAGGAGGAGTTCTCCAGCTCGTAGGTGCCGCCGCCGGAGTTGCCCTCGAGCTGACGGGCCCACAGCCCCTCGCCCGTGGGCAGCTCACCGCGCGCCTTGAACTTCAGGCGCACCTTGACCGAGTTCTTCTCCACCATTGCTCTCCGCCTCCCTGGCAAACCAGGACGAGGCTAGGGTCGGCGCGTCCGGTGGCGCAGGCGAATCGGGAAGGCAGGTCGTTCGTCACACCGGCCCGGGCCCATGGGCCTAACGGCCGCCGCTGACCTCGATGAAGCTCCCCGTCGTGTACGACGCCGCGTCGGACAACAGCCAGCAGACGGCCTCCGCCACCTCCTCGGCCGTGCCGGCCCGGCCCATCGGGGTCGCCGGCGCGAGCCGGTCAAGCCGTCCCGGCACGTGGATGTCGGTCTCGATCAGTCCCGGCCGGACCGCGTTCACCCGGATGCCCTCGCCGGCGACCTCCTTGGCGAGCCCGATCGTCAGGGCGTCGACCGCCGCCTTCGAGGCCGCGTAGTCGACGTACTCCCCCGGCGAGCCGAGCACCGCGGCCCGGGACGAGACGGTCACGATGGAGCCGCCCGCTCCACCCCGCCCGGTCGACATCAGCCGCACCGCCTCCCGTGCGCAGAGGAAGGAGCCGACGACGTTGGTCTCCAGCACCCTGCGCACCCGTGCGGCATCCATCCCGACGACGGCGCCGGGCGGTGAGACGATCCCGGCGTTGAGCACCGCGCCGCGCAAGGGCCCGGCCTCGGCCGGCAGCGAGGCGAACACACCGGCGACCTCGTCCTCGACCGAGACGTCCAGCCGTGCGGTGCCCGCCCACCGGCCCCGCGCCCGGCACTCCTGCGCCACCTGCTCGGCCTGCTCCCCGCGGCTGCGGTAGGTGAGCAGCACGTTCCACCCGTCAGCGGCCGCGCGCAGCGCCGTCGCGGCGCCGATGCCCCTGCTGCCGCCGGTGACCACGACCAGTGCCCCGTCCATGGCCGGACCGTACGCCGCTGCGCCGGTGGCGGTCACGGACCGCGGCGGGCGGGGCGCCATACTGCCGCCATGACTCGCCCCACCGTCCTCGTCACCGGCGCCGCTGCAGGGATCGGGAGGGCGGTCGTCCACCGGTTCGCCGCCGAGGGCTACCTCGTCGGTGCCTACGACGTCGACGTGGCCGGGCTGGCCTCCTTGGCCGCGGAGGTGGACGGCGTCGTCACCGGCGAGCTCGACGTCCGCGACGCGGAGGCCTGGCGGGCTCGGCTGCAGGAGCTGACCGAGCGGTCCGGCGGCCGGCTCGACGTGCTGGTCAACAACGCGGGGATCCTGCGCAGCGGGCGGTTCGACCGGATCCCGCTGGCGGCGCAGCAGGCGATCGTCGAGGTCAACGTCACCGGCGTGCTCAACGGGTGCCACACCGCCTACCCGTACCTGCGGGCCACCCCCGGCGCCCACGTCGTCAACCTCGCCTCGGCGAGCGCCATCTACGGACAGCCTGAGCTGGCGACGTACTCGGCGACCAAGTTCGCCGTCCGCGGGCTCACCGAGGCGCTCGAGATCGAGTGGGCCGGCGACGACATCGCGGTGCGGGCGGTGTGGCCGCTGTTCGTGCGCACGGCCATGACCGACGGCATGGACATCGCGTCCAGCCGCTCCCTCGGCATCCGGCTGACCCCCGAGGACGTCGCCGCGGAGGTGTACGACGCCGTCCGGCCGCACCCGCTCCGCCGGTCGGTGCACCGCGCGGCCGGTCGGCAGGCCAAGGCGCTGATGGCGGTCTCCGGCGTCGCGCCGGGCTGGCTGCTGCGCACCATCAACAAGCGGGTGGCGTCGGGCTGAGACTCACCGGCTGGCGACGAGCACGCCGATCTTGTCGATGCGGTGCTCGGGGTTGCCGAACTCGTCGGACCAGTGGTTGCCGGCCGCCCGGTCCTCCGGGGTCGCGCACGTCGAGAGGGTGATCATCGCGCGGGTGGGCCGCACGCCGGGCCGGCCGGGCACGGGCGCCCGCTGCTGCCGCAGCGACTCCGGCGACCGGAAGGACGTACGGCGGGTGTCGGTGATCCGGTACACGTAGCGCCGCTTCCCGACCTCGACCACGACCCGGTCGCCGCGACGCAGCCGCGGCAGGTCGAGGAAGGCCTTCGTCGAGGACAGGCGGTGCGCGGTGACCTGGTAGTTGCCGATCCCGCCCGGCCCGGCGCCGCCCGCGGGGCCGTGGGGGCTGGCCGCCAGCCCGCGGTCCTGGATCCGGGTGCCGGGAGCGTCGTCGGTCCGCCCGCGATAGGGCACGACCGGCAGGTCGACGATGCCGAGCCGGCGGACGGTGAGCCGGGCGCGCCGGGGCCTGCCATCGGACGGCTGCGGTCCGGTGGCCTGAGCGGGAGTCGACGCCGTCGAGGAGGACCCGGCTCCCGCGGAGCGCTCCGTCGCCCGGTCGGTCGGGGCGGCCGACCGGGCTGTCGAGCCGGCCGGCCCGTCACTCGGCCCGTCACTCGGCGCGGTGACCGAGCAGCCCGTGACCGAGCAGGCCGTCAGCGACAGCCCGAGAAGGAGCGCGCCGATCCGCCATCGCGCCATGGTCAGCCGCCCCGGACCCGCGGCAGCACGTCGGTGACGAGCGCGGTGGCCCAGCGCTCGGGGTCCTCGCCGGCGGGGGGCATCATCGTGGCGAGGTCGACGCCGAGGGCGTCGTACTCCTCCATCTCGGCGGTGAAGCCGTCGGGGTCGGCGACCGGGTCGCCGAGGAAGAGCACGGTCTTGCGGATCGCGTCGTAGTCGCGGCCGAGGTCGTCGCAGTGGCGGCGCAGCACGTCGAGCTTGGCGGCCACGCCGGCCGGTCCGTCGCCGGTGAAGAGGTTGCAGGCGTCGGCGTACTGCGCCACCAGCCGCAGGGTCTTGCGCTCGCCCTGCCCGCCGATCATCAGCGGCACCCGACCGCGGACCGGCTTCGGCACGCAGACGGTCTCGGCGAGCCGGTAGTGCCGGCCCGCGAACGGGCCGCCGTCGTCGCTCCACATCTGCTCGGCGACCCGGATCGTCTCCTCCAGCCGCTCGAACCGCTCCGCGAGCGGTGGGAACGGCACACCGAGGCCTTCGTGCTCGCGCTGGTACCAGGCCGCGCCGAGGCCGAGCCACGCACGGCCGCCGGAGAGGACGTCGAGCGTGGCGACCGTCTTGGCCAGGACGCCGGGGTGGCGGTAGGTGACGCCGGTGACCAGCAGGCTGAGCTCCACCCGGCTGGTGGCCGCGGCCAGGTAGCCGAGCGTGGTGTAGCCCTCGAGCATCGGCTCGGGCGGCCCGCCGAGCGACTCCATCTGGAAGTAGTGGTCCATCACGGTGAACAGCGCGACGCCGCCCTCGTCCGCGACCTGCGCGGTGGCGGTCAGGCGGTCCGCCAGGGCCGTCTCCCAGCCGGGCTGGCTGAAGCTCGCGTAGTGGATGCCGAGGTCCATGCCCCCAACCTACGCGCGGAGCCGCTTGCCGCCCCTGCGTACGATCGCGGCCATGCGTTCCCGCCTGCTCGCCGGCGTCCCGGCCCTGCTCCTGCTCGCCAGCCCGTCCGCCTGCTCCGACGACGACGGCGACGGCACCGCCCGGGACGAGACCTCGACCTCGGAGTCGGCGGGCGAGTCGCCCACCGCCACGGAGACCTCCGAGGGGGCGCCGTCCGGCGAGGGCAAGGCGTGCGAGTACACCCCCGACGGGGAGGAGGCCACCGTCGAGCCGCCGCCCGCCGCCGCGGCGTACGACGGCGAGGTGCAGGCCACCATGACGACCTCGATCGGCGAGCTGGGTCTGACCCTCGACGCCGAGCGCGCTCCGTGCACGGTCAACTCGTTCCTCTCCCTGGCCGAGCAGGGCTACTTCGACGGCACGCCGTGCCACCGGATGACGGTGACCCGCGGCTTCCAGGTGCTGCAGTGCGGTGACCCGACCGGCACCGGCACCGGCGGTCCGGGCTACACGATCCCCGACGAGCTCGACGGCCAGGAGCGCTACCTGGCCGGCACCCTCGCCATGGCCAACACCGGCGCCCCCGACAGCGGCGGCTCCCAGTTCTTCATCGTGTACGGCGACACGGGCCTCCCGGCCGCCTACACCGTGTTCGGGTCGGTCGACGAGGCCGGCATCGAGGCGATCCAGGAGGCCGCCAAGGCCGGCGTCGACCCGGTCAACGGTCCCGAGGACGGCACGCCGAAGACGCCGATCGAGATCGAGTCCGTCGAGACCGAGTGAACCGGGTGATCAGGCGGGGCTGACGGGCAGGTCGACGCCCGTCAGCTCGACCGACCGAGCCCACAGGGCGCGGCCGAGCTCGGGGTCCCGCACCTCCGGCGCCATCCGCGCCGGCGCCGGCCAGCCCCACAGCTCGGTGCGGCCGTGCGGGCCGATGTAGCTGCCGCCCGGCACGTCCATCGTGGCCGCGTAGACCGTGCACAGTGCCCCGCGCCACGCGGGCATGCTGACCAGCCGCTGGCCGAACACGCCGACCGCGCTGACCACCGGGTGGCCGGACCCCGTCGTGATCCGGCTGACCGACGCGCCGGGATGGGCGGCCACGGCGCGCAGCGCCGAACCTGCCGCCTGCAGCCGGCGGTCGAGCTCGGCCATGAACACCAGGTCGGCCAGCTTGGAGGCGCCGTACGCGCCGAAGACCCGGTAGGGGCGGCGCTGCCAGCCCAGGTCGTCGAGGTCGAGGGTCTTGCGGCCGGTGCGGTGCTCGCGGGAGCCGATCATCACCACCCGGTCGGTGAGCAGCGGCAGCAGCAGGTTGGTCAGCGCGAAGTGGCCCAGGTAGTTGGTCGCGAAGTGCAGCTCCACGCCCTCGGGCGTGAGCTCGTGCGGAGCGCCGAGCACGCCGGCGTTGTTGACGAGCACGTCGACCGGGCGCCCCTCGCGCTCCAGCCCGGCGGCCAGCTCGCGCACCGACGACAGGTCGCTGACGTCGAGCCGGCGGACCTCGACCCGGCCCTTGTCGTGGCCGGGCACCGTCGCCGCGACCGCCTCGGCCTTCTCCACGTTGCGGCAGGCCATCACGACCTCCGCCCCGCGGGAGCCGAGGATCCGCGCGGTCTCCAGGCCCAGCCCCCCGTTGGAGCCGGTGATCACGAACCGCCGTCCCCGCTGGGGCGGCACCTGGGTCCACGGGCGCATGGCGCACAGGCTCTCATGACCCGCACCCGCCGCGTCCCTAGGCTGGGCTCGTGACGAGCGACCCGACCGCCCCCCTCAGCCTGACCCGTGACGAGGCGGAGCACCGCGTCGCGACGATCACCGTGGCGTCGTACGACGTCGAGCTGGACCTCAGCGTCGCCGACGACGTCTTCTCCTCGCGGACGGTGATCCGCTTCGGCAGCGTGCGGGTGCGGACCTTCCTCGACCTCAAGCCGCGCGAGCTGCACGCCGTCACCCTCGACGGCGCCGCGCTGCCGGTCGACGGCCTGGACCGCGGCCGCTTCCCGCTGGACCTGCCGGCCGGCGACCACGAGCTGGTCGTGGAGGCGACGATGGGGTTCCGCAACGACGGCGAGGGGCTGCACCGGATGGTCGACCCCGCCGACGGGCGGGCCTACGTCTACGGCATGTCGTTCATGGACGCCGCCCCGTCGGTGTTCGGCTGCTTCGACCAGCCCGACCTCAAGGCGCCGTACACGATGCGGGTGACGGCACCGGCGGACTGGATGGTGGTCGGCAACGCCCCGGCGCGCGAGACCGGCGCCGACGGCGCGGTGCGGCGCTGGGAGCTGGGCCCCACTCCCCCGCTGGCGACCTACTTCGTCACGCTCGTCGCCGGCCCCTACCACCGGATCAGCGCGGAGCACGACGGGATCCCGCTCGGCCTCAGCGCCCGGCAGAGCCTCGCCGCCACGCTCGACCGGGAGGCCGACGAGCTGCTCACGCTGACCCGGCAGAGCTTCGACGAGCTGCACCGGCTGTTCGGGGTGCGGTACCCCTTCGGCGACTACCACCAGGCGTTCGTGCCGGAGTTCAACGCCGGCGCGATGGAGAACCCCGGCTGCGTCACGATCCGTGACCCGCTGCTGTTCGAGGGCAGCAGCACCCGGGCCGACCGCAGCTTCCGGGCGGCGCTGATCGCGCACGAGATGGCGCACCAGTGGTTCGGCAACCTGGTCACCCCGCGCTGGTGGGACGACCTGTGGCTCAACGAGTCGTTCGCCGAGTACATGGGCTACCGCGTCGTCGCCGACGTCACCGAGTACGACGACGCGTGGCTGCACCAGTCCTACGCCCGCCGGGTCTGGGGCATCACCGCCGACTCGCGCCCCACCACGCACCCGGTGGCCGGCAACGACGCGCCCGACGCGCTGGCGGCGCTGCAGAACTTCGACGGCATCTCGTATGCCCGCGGGTCCAACGTGCTCCGGCAGCTCGCCGCGCGGCTGGGCGACGACGCGTTCCTCGGTGGTGTGCGGGAGCACTTCGACCTGCACCGGTTCGGCAACGCCACGATGCACGACCTGTTCGCCAGCTGGGAGCGGGCCGCCGGCGGCGCGGACCTGAGCGGCTTCGTCAAGGACTGGCTGCTCACCCCGGGGCCCGACGTGCTGGCGGTCGACCGGGCCGCCGGCGTGGTGCGCCGGACGTCGCCGCCCGCGCACCCCGCGGATCGCCGCCACCAGCTGGAGGTGGCCGTCCACGACGGCGCGGGGTGGCAGCTGCGGCCGTTCGTGGCGGAGGGACCGGAGACGCCGCTCGAGGTCGGGGACCGTCCGGTGCTGCTGGACGCCCGGGAGACGACCTGGGCGGTGAGCCCGCCCGACGCGGTCACCATGGCGGCGCTGCCCGCCCTCGCGCCCGCGATCGAGGACCCGCAGCTGCGCGCGACCATGTGGAACTCCGTCCGGCTCGGCCTCTTCACCGGCGACCTCTCCCCCGCCCAGGTGGCGGACCTGCTGGCGACGGCGCCGCCGGTCGAGGACACCGCCGACGGCGTCCGCAACCTGCTGCCGTGGGTGCTGGAGACCGTGCTGCCGCTGGCGCCGGCGGGCACGCTGGAGCGGTTCCACGCGGCGGTGGCGGCTGCCACCGACGCCGCGGAGGCCGGGTCGGAGCTGCAGCTCTCGGCGTTCCGCGCGACCGTGCTGTCGGCGTCCGACGCGACGCGGCTGGAGCGGTGGGCGGCCGGCGAGGGACTGCCCGACGGCATCGCGGCCGACCTCGACCTGCGCTGGAAGGCACGCCGCCGGCTCGCCGAGCTGGGCGCCACCGACCGGGCGGCTCTCGACGCGGCGCTCGCCGCCGAGCCGACCGGTGCCGCCACGGTCGCCCACGCCCGCTCGGTCGCGTCGCTGCCGACGACCGAGGCCAAGGAGTTCGCCTGGGCGCGGGCCACGGGCGCGGTGTCGGTGGCCAACTACGAGATCGAGGCGGCGGGCGCCGGCATGTGGCGCCCCGACCAGCGCGAGCTGACGGCGCCGTTCGCGGCGGCGTACTTCTCGGAGCTGGGCGACCTGCTCGCCGCGCACCAGGGCTGGGTGCAGGGCGTGGTGGTCGAGGCGTTCTTCCCGATCACCCACCTCGACGACGCCACCGCCGCCGCAGCGCACGCGGCGCTGGAGCAAGACCTCCCTCCCGCCGTACGGCGCCGGCTGGCCGACCGGGTCGACGAGCTCGAACGACGGCGCGCGGTGCTGCCGTGAAGCCCCGCCGGCCCGGGCCGACCGGCCGCCTCCGCGTCGAGGAGCAGGCCGCCGGGAAGGCGCCGCGCCGGCACGAGGACCGGGTGATCACCGAGGAGCCGCTGGAGATCCGGCTCGCCTGGCCGGGGGCGCCGGCGCGGCGGGTGTGGACCACGCTCCGTACGCCGGGGCACGACTTCGAGCTGGCCGCCGGCTGGGTGCACCACGAGGGGCTCGGCGTCCCGTCGGGCGTGGCGTACTGCACCGACCAGACGCTCGCGCCCGAGCAGGAGTTCAACGTCGTCACGGTGACGCTGGACGGGGTGCCCCCGCGGCTGCCCGCCCAGCTCGACGCCCTCTCGGCGGGCTCGTCGGCGTGCGGCGTGTGCGGCACCGACAGCCTCGACGAGGTGCTCGCCCGCCGCTCGGCGCCGGCCTGGGACGGACCGCTCCCGTCGGCGGACGTGGTCCGCTCGCTGCCCGACGTCCTGCGACCCCACCAGGCCCTGTTCGCCCGCACCGGCAGCGCGCACGCCGCCGGCCTGTTCACCGCCGACGGCGACCTGCTCGCCTGCCGCGAGGACGTCGGACGCCACAACGCCGTGGACAAGGTGGTCGGCTCCCGCCTGCTCGCCGGCTCCTCCCCCGCCTCCGCGGTGCTCGTGGTGAGCGGCCGCGCCGGGTTCGAGCTGGTACAGAAGGCGGTGTCCAGCGGGATCGGCGCACTGGTCGCGGTCGGCGCACCGACCGGGCTCTCCGTGCGGCTCGCCGAGGCGGCCGGTCTCGGGCTCTACGGCTGGACGAGTGGGGACCGGACGGTCCGCTACAGCTGATTCTCGGGGGGTCGGTGCCGGGTCGGGCTCGGGGGGCGTCGTCGTACCTGATCTGTGCGTTGGTTTTCCGGCCCAGAACCAACGCGTTCCTCAGGTACGACACGCCTCCGCCGGCTCCCGCGTGGAGCCACCACCCCGGCCACCCGGCCCGCCCGCCATGGTTCGGCGAAAACCGAGACCCCTCCCTCGACGGCACCTACGATCGATGGCGCTCGGGAGGGAGTGGCGATGAGGTACGCGATTCGTGCCATCGTGGCGGTGGGGCTGCTCGTCGGCTTCTACGCGATGGCGGCTGCGCTGGTCGTGGGACTGGGATGGGCCGTGGTGGCGGTGGAGCGGCATGGCCCCGACCTGGCCGCGGGCAAGCTGCTGATCCTGGTCCTTCCCGTCGTCGCGGCCGTCGGGTACGCCGTCTTCGGCCGACCGCCTCGCGGCAGCGACCCCGGGCTGCTGCTCCAGGAGCGCGACCAGCCGCGGCTGTGGGCCCTGGCGCGCGAGCTCGCGGACCTGGCCTCGACCCGCTGTGTCGACGAGATCCGGCTGGTGGCCGACGCCAACGCCGCCGTCTCCGACTCCGCCACCTGGCTCGGACTGCGCCCGGGAACCCGCCGGCTCTACCTCGGGGTGCCGCTGCTGCTCGGGCTCGACGAGGCTCAGCTGCGGTCGGTCCTGGCCCACGAGTTCGGCCACTACAGCGGTCGGCACACCGCGCTCTCCTCCGTCACCTACCGCGGCGCGGAGGCCCTGCGCCGCATCCACCACCGGCTCGGACCACGTCACCTCGTCGGCAGGCTCTTCCGGGCCTACGCCGTGCTGTACTTCGCGGTCTCCCACACGGTGAACCGACGACAGGAGTTCGAGGCCGACGAGCTGAGCGCTCGGGTCGTGGGCTCCGACACGGCAGCCACCGCCTTGCTCGAGGTACGCCGCCTGGTGCTGCTCTGGGAGAGGTACGGCGCGCTGTTCGGCTCGCTGGGGCAGCACACCAACCAGCGCCCCACCCGGTTGCTGATGGGGTTCGCCGACTACGCGGCCGACGACCGCGTACGCCGCTGGAGCGACGAGGTGCTCGAGGCGCTGGACGAGCCGAAGCCGACGATCTACGACACCCACCCACCGATCGGGCTGCGGGTCTCGCGACTCCGCGCTGCGGGGAGGCCCGGCTTCGACGGCACGCTGACCGACCGAGCACCGGCGTCCGACGTACTCGACGACCTGGAGCCGGTCCTCGCCGAGCTCGAGGAGGACCTGTACCAGAGGCTGGAGCTCGAACCCGTCCCCCTTCCCGAGCTCGCGTCCGGTGCCGGCGGCGACGAGCTGATGCGGCGCGCGCGAGCGATCGACGCGCTGCTGCGGGAGCAAGGCAGGGCGCCCGGACTGGCCACGCTGCACCAGAGCCTTCGGAGCGGTACGGCGACCCTGCTGTTCCAGCGCCACCTGGCCGCCGACGCCGACCTGGGTGCTGCGACCGCGAGCCTGCTGGGCGACTACCTCGGTGCCGCTCTCGTGTCCACCGGCCACGCCCGCGCCCGGCTGGACTGGCGCTCGGGCTGGGAGCTGGTCGACCCGGCCGGCGAGCCGCTGGAGCTGCCCGACCTCGTCGGCGAGGTGCTCGCCGACCCGCACCGCGCCGAGGACCTGCGCGAGCTGCTCCGGCTCCACGGCGTCGAGGACGGCTGGCGACCCGACCAGCCGGCACCCGAGGCGACCCGGCCGGCGACCGGCGCGGGCCGGGTTCTCGGGATCATCTCCCCGGTCAACCTGACGAAGACCCTCGTCGTCACCGACCGGGAGGTGATGCTGCTGACGCCCACCCTGCGCGACCGCCTCGCCGTCGCCGCCCGGATGAACGGACGCGAGGCGCAGCCGCTGCTCGAGCGGTACTCGCCGCTCAGCGCCGACGAGCTGGCGCAGAGCCGCAAGGGGCGATCGGTCGACTGGCAGTCGGTCAGCACGCTGCACCTGCAGCCGCGGTCCCGTCGTCGCGCGCGGATCACCGTGTCGGGCGGGGACGCCGACCTGGTGGTCGCCGTGCACAAGCACTCGCAGGAGGCCGGCCTGCCGTGGGAGGCGGCTCAGCACTTCCTCGAGGAGCGGTACGTCGTCGAGGGACGCGACCTGGTCCGGACCTGACCGGAGAGGCCGCTCCTGCCGTGAGGCATGGGCAGCACCGGCACCTGCGCCTACGATCGAGTCATGGCCACGGAAGGTGCATCCCCCCGGCAGCCGGACCGCAGCACGCCGTACGGCGCCCTGCCGCCGCAGGTGCGCCTGGAGGACACGGTCGCGAGCGTCGAGCCCGACGACGTCCCGGACCCTCACGCGGGGCGGAACGTCGACCAGCACAGCGCGCTGCGCGACGACTAGCGACCCGGCACGCCGACGACGTCACGATCGCGCGGACTGACCTCCGCGGGTCCGGGCGACTGCGACGACGGCTATCCCGAGCAGGACCACGCCGACGACCAGGAACGGCCACGGGCTCCACCGCTCGGAGCACTCGGTGACGTCGCCGGCCGTCGTGCACACCTGGCCCGGCCCGTCGCGATTGAGCCAGGCCAGGTAGAGGGGTGCAACCGCGAGGCCGCCGATGGCGGCGACCACCGAGGTGGTGCGCAGCCGTTGCCAGAACGCTCCGACGCCGGCGAGGACCAGAGCCACGGGGAGCAGGAAGACGCCGACGGTCAACACGCTCACGACGCCGACTCCGGCGAGCGTCCCCACCACGGCCCACCAGGCGTATGCCCAAACCGGCGGTCGGTTGCCGACCGGCACTGACTGCGATTGCGAGGTCTGAGTCATGACGAACTCATTCAGTTGGGGGTTGAAAATGAACCTGCCAGCCCTGCTCGGGCGTGTCAATCAGCTGGACGATGAAGTACGGCAAGTCGGTGTCCGGGTCGTCGTTCGACAGGCACTCAGGGCTGGGCGTGGTGCCGCCCTCGGCGGGCGCCGTCCGGCACATCGTGCCGACGAAGGTCGCGTAGGACGTGTCCTCCCCCGTGGGGTTCACGGCTGCGACCTTCATGGTCCCTGACATCTGCGGCGTCGTGCCGGGACCGCGGCCGAGGCCGAGGGCTTGGAGGGCTCCCTGCTGATCGGCAACGACCCATCGGGCGGCCT
Source organism: Nocardioides proteolyticus (assembly GCF_051280635.3). Taxonomy (NCBI): domain Bacteria; kingdom Bacillati; phylum Actinomycetota; class Actinomycetes; order Propionibacteriales; family Nocardioidaceae; genus Nocardioides; species Nocardioides proteolyticus. Next base: position 59,440 of record NZ_JBNBPO030000010.1, read on the forward strand.
CCTCGAAGTCGCCCGCCACGATGGCGTCCATGTACTCCTGGGCCGCCTTCGCCGGGTCGGGCGACCCCCGGTGAGGTCCGGGGCTGGTGCCGGCGTCGTCGTCGGAGGCGGACGCCGTCTCGCCAGGACCTCCCGAGGCCGACCCTGCGACGGTTTCCCCCTCAGCGGACGGCGATGAGCTCCCGGAGCGGCCTGCCGATGGGGCCACGCCGGCACCGTCCGTGGCATTGTCGGCTGATCCACAGCCGACGACGGCGACCACGGCCAGCGCGATCCCTCCTGCCCGCGGAGCCAACCACCGGGCCGAGGCCCCACGTCGAGTCGGAGTGATCATCCGAACGGCCAGGATCCGCCGTTCGAGCTCTCGTGGTGCACGAGGTTGGTGCACGCGCCATTCTTCCGGTCGTCCCACCGCACTTCCCAGGCCCCGGACTTGAACCCGATCACCTGCTCGTCGTGGTGGAAGTTCGCGGTCGAGCTCGTCGGGAAGCCGCATGCGGCCCAGCCGCCGGCCCCGAAGAAGAACACGACCCACTTGGCGAAGGCGGTGTTGCGGAAGTGCGTGACGCCGGAGAACTCGAACCGGTTGCTGTAGTTCCCGTAGTAGTTCGCCTTCGACACGATGTAGGTCTCGTCCAGGCATTGGCCGCTGATGCAGCCCTTGAACGAGTTCCGCGCGACTCCGCGCTTGAGCCACTGGTTGCGGTTCCACTGCAGCGCCACCTTCGTGGAGCTGATGTCGATCTCGATCGGGTCGACCCACGCCGTCCTAACCCAACGGTTGTACGTCGTCGCAGCGGCGGCCGTGACGTCGGTCTGCGCCCGCACGACGGGCTCCTCCGTCACGTCGGCGGTGTCGGCGTACGCCGCGGCCTCTGCGGGGGTGAGCTCGGCGACCAGGTACTCCGTCTCGCAGGTGGCCGGGTTGAAGGCGACCTCCTCGCGCACGACGACCTTCGAGCCGGCGTTGCCGCGTTCCACTCCGGACAGGGTGCAGGTGCCGCCTCGGCCAGGCGTCCCCTTGACCAGCTTGCGCTGCGCCTTCGGGCCGAGCGCGGACAGGTCGGTGCGGTAGTGGATCCAGCCGTCGTCGGTGACGGTGACGTTCTGCTTGCCGGCCCCCTCCGCCGCGGGCGCGGGCGTCGGGTCCGGCTTCGCCTGGAGCCCCGGCCCTGCCGATGCAGGACCAGAGACGGCGGGTGCGACGAGGAGGCATACGGCAGTTGCGGTGCCGATGGCAACGACGAGCCGGCGTGCTGACTTCATGGTTCATCCTTCTTGGGGGGTGAGAGAAGGTGATGCGCCAGCCCGAGAGGAGGTTGGTGTGACCTCTCTACTCCCACGTCGCCACGGAGGCAATGCCCTCGATTGGCTATTGACGGTGGCCGGAGACAGGCGGAGAATCCGGCGGTCGCCCCCGGGTTTGTGACCAATCTCCACCCGCACCCGGCGTGGGCGGCGGGGTTGTGTCGCGCGGTGCTGTTTGACTTCCGTCCATGGAGATCGTCGCGCTGCTTCTCGGCCTCGTCCTCGGCACCGGGGCCGGGTGGTTCGCGTGCCGGTCGACCCAGCGCGCCGCCGGTCCCGACCTCGAGCAGGTGCTCCGCGACCACCAGGCCGAGGCAGAGCGGCTCGCCCACGAGCACCACGTGGAGGTCGAGCGGCTGGCGCAGGTCCACCAGGCCGAGGTGACCGAGCTGCGCCACGAGCTCGACCGCACCCGCCTGCAGCACGAGACGGCCGTCGGTGAGGTCCGCGCCCGGGAGGCCGAGGCCCGGGCGGAGGTGCGCGCCGACCTGACCGCGGCGCTCGCCACGGCCGACCAGCTCCGCGACGCCCTCGCCGCCGCGCGTGAGCAGCACAAGGCGCTCCTCGACCAGCAGCGGCAGGTGCAGCGTGAGCGCGAGCAGGCCGAGGGCGGGCACACACAGGTGCTCAAGACCCTCAGCCCCGTGCTCGAGCACCTCCGGGCCATGCAACAGAAGGTCGACGAGCTCGAGCGGGCCCGCGTCGAGCAGCACACCGAGCTCGCCAGCCAGATCCGGCACACCCAGCGCTCGGTGGAGGACTCCCGCAAGGCCGCCGACACCCTCGCCTCGGTGCTGAAGAACAACGCCGTCCGCGGGGCGTGGGGCGAGACCCAGCTGCGCACGCTGATCGAGACCGCCGGGCTGCTCAACCGGGTCGACTTCGAGCTGCAGCACTCCGTCGAGGCCGACTCGGGCGACCGCCGACCCGACATGGTGATCAACCTGCCCGGCGGCAAGCAGATGGCGATCGACGCCAAGGTGCCCTACAACTCGTTCATGGATGCCCACCGCGAGGGCATCGAGCCGGAGACCCGGCAGCGGCTCCTCGACGACCACGCCCGCAAGGTGCGCAGCCACGTCGACACCCTGGCGCGCAAGGGCTACTGGACGGGCCTTCCCGTCAGCCCCGAGTTCACCGTCGCGTTCATCCCCAACGAGCAGCTGCTCAACGCCGCGCTCGAGGTCGACCCCTCGCTGATGGAGCACGCCTTCAAGCAGGGCATCGTGCTGGCCACGCCGACCAACCTGTGGGGCCTGCTCAAGACGGTGGCGTTCACCTGGAAGCAGGAGGCGCTGACCGAGGACGCGCAGGCGCTGTTCGAGCTGGGCCAGGTGCTCTACCGGCGGATCCTCAAGCTCGGCGAGCACGTGGAGAAGCTCGGCCGCTCCCTCCACCGCAGCGTCAAGGACTACAACGCCTTCACCGGCTCCCTGGAGCGCTCGGTGCTGCCGGCAGCGCGCAAGCTCAACGCGGCCGACCCGATCGCCACCATCCCGGCGCCCAAGGCGATCGAGGAGGCCCCCCGCGCGCTGGCCTCGGCGGAGTTCGAGGCGATCGCCGACCTGGAGCGCGACGAGCTGGCGTTCGACTTCGACGCGGTCGACGCCGAGGTGGTCGAGGGGGACGCACAGGCCGGGTGAGTCTGGATAGGGTCGCCCGCATGGCAGCCGGTCAGCTGGACCCGACCTTCCTCGCACTCCCCCACCGACGTCTCGGCGAGATCGCCCTCGCCCGCGCCGCCGAGCTCGGCGCCACCCATGCCGACTTCCGCTTCGAACGGATCCGCGCCCAGCAGATCTCGGTCCGCGACGGCGCCCTCCAGGGCTCGTCCGAGGGCGACACCGTCGGCTTCTCGGTCCGGGTGGTGCACCGCGGCGCCTGGGGCTTCGCGGCCGGCGTGGTGCTCACCGACGACGAGGCCCGGCGGGTGGCCGAGACGGCGATCGCGGTCGCCGAGGTCGCGGCCGCGATGACGTCCCGGCCGGTCGAGCTCGCCCCCGAGCCGGTGTACGACGACGTCACCTGGGTCTCCGCCTACGAGGTCAACCCGTTCGACGTGCCCACCGCTGACAAGACCGCCGTGCTCGTCGACTGGAGCGAGCGACTGCGCAGCCACGACGCGGTGCAGCACGCGACGTCGTACCTGCTCGCGATCCAGGAGAACAAGTACTACGCCGACCTCGCCGGCACCCGCACCACCCAGCAGCGGGTCCGGATGCAGCCGGGCTTCGAGGCGATGGGCGCCACCGACGAGCTCTTCGACTCGATGGCGAGCATCGCGGCGCCCGTCGGCCGCGGTTGGGAGTACGTCACCGGGCGGCCCGAGGACGGCGCCCACGACTGGGACGCCGAGCTGGCCGAGGTGCCCGAGCTGCTCGCGGAGAAGCTGGCCGCGCCCAGCGTGGAGGCCGGCCGCTACGACCTGGTGATCCACCCCTCCAACCTGTGGCTCACCATCCACGAGTCGATCGGTCACGCCACCGAGCTCGACCGCGCGCTCGGCTACGAGGCCAACTACGCCGGCACGTCGTTCGCGACGCCCGACAAGCTCGGCTCGATGCAGTACGGCTCGCCGGTCATGCACGTCACCGGCGACCGCACCATCCGGCACGGCCTCGCCACCGTCGGGTACGACGACGAGGGCGTCGCCACCCAGCAGTGGGACATCGTCAAGGACGGCCTCTTCGTCGGCTACCAGCTCGACCGGCCGATGGCGGCGCTCTTCCCGCAGCTCAATGACGGCCGCTCCAACGGCTGCGCCTACGCCGACTCCCCCGGCCACATCCCGATCCAGCGGATGGCCAACGTGTCGCTGCAGGCCGCGCCGGACGGGCCGTCCACCGAGGAGCTGATCGGCCAGGTCGACCGCGGGCTCTACATCGTCGGCGACAACTCGTGGTCGATCGACATGCAGCGCTACAACTTCCAGTTCACCGGGCAGCGGTTCTACCGGATCGAGGGCGGGAGGCTCGCCGGCCAGGTCCGCGACGTGGCCTACCAGGCGACCACCACCGACTTCTGGCGCTCGCTGGAAGCCGTCGGCGGCCCGGAGACCTGGCTGCTGCACGGCGCGTTCAACTGCGGCAAGGCCCAGCCCGGCCAGGTCGCCGCGGTCAGCCACGGCGCCCCGACGTCGCTGTTCCGCGACGTGCGAGTGCTCAACACGACCGAGGAAGGAGCGCACGCATGAGCGCGACCCCCCAGGAGCTCGTCGAGCACGCCCTCGCCGCCTCGTCGGCCGACGACTGCATCGTCGTGGTCAGCGACAGCACCGCCGCCAACCTGCGCTGGGCCAACAACACGCTGACCACCAACGGCGTGATGGTCGACCGCTCGGTCACCGTGATCTCGTTCTCCCGGACCGCCGGCGGGGTCGCCGCCGCCTCGGTGACGGGCAGCGCCACGACGCGCGAGCAGGTGACCGAGCTGGTCGCCGCCGCCGACGACGCAGCGCGGAGCGCCGAGCCGGCCGAGGACGCCGCCGAGCTGCTGCGCGACCGGGTGAGCGCCGACTGGGACGAGCCCTCGGTGCCCACCGACATCGGCGTCTTCAAGGACGTCGCCCCGGGCCTCGGTGAGGCGTTCCGCCGCGCGGAGTCGGGCGACCGGATCCTCTACGGCTTCGTCAGCCACGACCTCGCCACCACCTACCTCGGCTCCTCGACCGGCCTCCGGCTGCGCCACGTGCAGCCCACCGGCCACTACGCCTGCACCGGCAAGGACGCCGCGCTCACCCAGAGCGCCTGGGTCGGCGGCGCCACCCGCGACTTCGCCGACGTCGACCCGCTGGCACTGGAGGCCGAGCTCGAGCGAAGGCTCGGTTGGGGCAGGCGCCGGGTCGAGCTGCCGGCCGGCCGCTACGAGACCATCCTGCCGCCCAGCTCGGTGGCCGACCTGATGATCGACGCCTACTGGTACGCCGGCGCCCGCGACGCCCACGACGGCCAGTCCGTCTACAGCAAGCGGCCCGCCGGCACCCGGATCGGCGAGCGGATCGTCTCCCCCGGCGTGCGGCTCCACTCCGACCCCGCACTGCCCGGCCTGGAGTGCGCCCCGTTCACGGTCGCCACCTCCTCGGGCCCGACCACCTCGGTGTTCGACAACGGCCTCGACCGCGGCACGACCGACTGGATCCGCGACGGCGTCCTGACCTCGCTGGTGCAGACCCGTCACAGCGCCGGCCTGACGGGCCAGCCCGTGACGCCGTACGTCGACAACCTGGCGCTGACCGTCGACGGCGCCGCCGGCAGCATCGACGACCTGGTCGCCTCCACCGAGCGTGGCCTGCTGCTGACCTGCCTGTGGTACATCCGCGTCGTCGACCCCCAGTCCCTGCTCCTCACCGGCCTCACCCGCGACGGCGTCTACCTCGTCGAGGGCGGCGAAATCACCGGCTCGGTCAACAACTTCCGCTGGAACGAGAGCCCGATCGACCTGCTCAACCGGTTCACCGCCGCCTCCGCGACGGTCCCGAGCTTCAGCCGCGAGTGGGGCGACGACTACTTCAGCCGTACGGCGACGCCGGCGCTCAAGGTCCCGGACTTCAACATGAGCTCGGTCTCCCAGGCGATGTAAGGCCTCACGAGCCTTTACGGTTGCGTCGCACTCCACCATCGTCCTTCCGCCCAGATAGACGCGTTGTGAGGGTCCGGGCTTCTAGTTCTCGAGGCGGCGAGCAGCTGCACTCGCGATCGCAACAGCCATACCCGAGTCAACGTCGTCATACTTGACCTGTCGGAGCGCATGCGCGTACGCGCACGCCATAACCTCCGCTTCGGTCCCGAGTTCGTATGCCCAGGCGCGCGTCGCCCGTATGAACGGCTCGAAGGCGCTCCCTGCAGCGAACGCGTCGACATCGGGCCAATCCGCCCAGTTGAGTGGCCGTTCGGATTGGCGGGCTGGGCCATGAGGGTGAAACAGCAGACTCAACTCCAGGGTGATCGGGTCGAGCGGCGCCGGTCCGGGGCCCGTATCGGCAAAGTCTATGAGGACAGGGCGCCCGTCCAAATCCACAAGCACGTTCTCCCCGTGGAGGTCACCGTGGCAGATCACCTCACCGACCTCCACCTCGATTCGTTCCACCTTTGAAGCTAGATCCACCGCTGCTCTCGAATGTCGAAGGCGTTCATCCGTGAGACCCCTACGGCGCAGGTCACCGAGTGTGGTCGTCATTCGCCCCCGTGACGGCGAAGTCCATGGACGAATGCCCGCCTGTAGTCGATGCACCAGGTCTGGCCCCGTCTCTGGTACGGCGGCGACGAGATCAAACAGCGACTTGTCGCCGTCGGCGAGGGTGGACACTATCGCCGAGAACCGCCCGAGACTGCCAGACACCGGTTCGTGTGTTGGAGCAAAGAACCCAGGTGCTAGTCGGTTGGAAACGTGCTGCCGGTATCGCGTGTATTCGTCTTCCGCCTTCCGGTGGTCCGTGGTCTTCAGGAAGATGGCGGCGGGCGTCTGGCGGACGCCCGCCAATCTCACGCGGCCGACTGCCGCGCCCGATGCCCCTGCTAGGAGAGTGACCTCAGCGCTGTCGTGGCCGGTGCTCAGCGCGTACAGGCCTACAGCGCGTCTGAAGGCGGCGGGGGCCGCTTCACCTCCGCTGATACCAACGGAAAGCACCCGCTTGAGTCCGGCAGCCAGCTCGGCGAGTTTCGATTCGAGCGCAACAGGGTCGTCCTTGTCCACGAGGTCAACGAGCGGGTAACGCTCGACACCAAAGACCCTGTCCACTCCACCCAATGACAACTGACTGCGAGTGTCGCGGCTTGTCGCGAAGCCCGTTAGGAAAATGACGGGTGTGCCGGGGCACGAACGCCTGATCGCGGCTTGGACCGAAAGCCCGTGGACCTCTTGAATGTCGGCGCTGTCGCCATGGGGCGGCAATCGGATGTCGCACAAGATCAGGTCGAAGTCGCCACGGTCCAGGGCTGCGAGCGCATCGTCGCGTGAACCGGCAACCGTGACTTCAGCATCGGGCACCTCGCGCTCGATCGACTCCATCGCGTCGCGAACGCTTCGCTCTTCGTCCTCGACGAGGAGGATCTTCATACCGCAGCACTTTCCCTCGGCCAACGCAATTCGCAGGCAGTCCCGCCGAACTCCCGTGGAGTGAGTTCGATGTAGCCACCGAATGACTTCATTGCACGTAATGCAATCGCTAGGCCCATCCCGAAGTTTTCCTCCTTAGACTTGAGTGAGATCCCTGGCTCAAAGAGCCTCTCCTTGTCCTGCGGCAAGCCGATACCGTCGTCCAGGATCGCCACCCAAGTCTCAAATTGGTTTGAACCGCAAGTCAGCACAACCGGATCTGAGTCCTCAAGAGATGCCTCGACCGCGTTGCGTAAACAGTTCTGAACGGCGAACCGAAGCAGCTCAGGGTCGCCAAGAACTACCAGCGTGTCAGACCGCGCCACCACGACCTTACTGGCGGAAACGGCGCCGGCCGATACTTCGTGGTTGAGAAGTTCTACGAGGTCGAACTGGACGACGTTCGGGGGCGCAGCCGCGTCGTGAAGCCGGTGCATCGTCGTCAAGAAATCTTGAAGCCGAGATATGGCCGCTTCTGAACGCGAGCCCACAAACCTGTCGCCCGCGAGTTCGCGAGTAGCGCGAAAAACGCCACTCACCAGCGGCCTCAATTCGTGCAGCAGGACCCTCGACACGCTCTGGATCGCTTCCGCGCGGATGTCGTCGTTGAGTTGCAGGTCAGGAGGAGTCCAGCCGTCGGTGTCGCTGGCGTTCATTCGTGGCTGCGTAGCGGTGCGGATGACTCGATCGAGGGCACCCTGGACCCAGGAGTCGACCTCACGCGCCCGAAGGTCGCGCAGCAGACCTATATCGACATCCTTCGGGTCCTCGAGCAAGGCGCGGGCGCCGCGAAGCCGGTCCACAGCATGCTCGGACCGAAGGAGTGAGTATGGATCGTCACCCTGCTCCATGGCTACTTGCCCTTAGAACCATAGAACTTCGCGCGCCGCGCAAACGCTTCCGATCCGCCCTCGAGAATGCTGCTAACAGCAGCGACTGTCTCGGGATCATCAAGTTTCCCTTGGTGCCGCGCGAACCCTCGCTCGCCATCCGAGTCCATCACGACCACTTGCTGAGCCTCTCCAAGCACCGGGATGTTGGCGTTGTGAGTCGTGACGATGTACTGATCGAACGGGCCGCGTTGCCTAAGAGCGGGCACCAAGGTGGACGCGATAAAGGCATTGTCCAGATGGTCCTCAGGCTGGTCCATGACCAGGGGGTCGCCGCGATGCCTGAGCAGGATCGGCAGCACGACTGTGCAGCGCTGTCCGATCGACAAGCGTCCTGTCGGCTTGTACTCCACACCGTCAAGCAAATCGATCTCGACACCATCATCCGTTACCGCCCCGACGATCGAAGGGGTTCCATCGGCCTGGAGTGCTTCCACGACCGAACGGGCTCGATCCTCTGAGATTCCTAGCGCCGTGGCCAATTTGGCCGCATTCCCGGTCTCAGCCCAAGTGACTAACTCCAGCGGGCTCACACTGCTTGCGATGACTGGTGCTAGCTGGTTGTAGTGCAACCCACTTCCCCTCAAACCGGCCACGATCGCCGCTTGATATCCGCTCACTTCAGCGGACTTCGTGAGGCGGATGCGGATACTTGGGCCCAGTTCCCGGTTCAGTTCGTCGACTATCTCCTGGCGCTCGCTAAAGATGCGTTCTAGCTGGCTGTCAAGCTTCCCAAAGAGTTCGTCTCGTTCGGCGGCACGTCGAACGTAATGCTCGCGTCTCGCGTCTCGAGTCGAGCGCAGGGCCTGCAATTGACCGTGGCGTTCCTCGAGCTCCGCTACGGCCCGCGCTGCGCGACTGATTCCTGCTGTGGTGTTCTCGAGGCTCTGTCGGAGTTGACGGCTGTGCGCGTCGACGGTTGCCCTGAGCTCTTCTGTCTCCACTTGGGACGACGTCACGCGTTCGTCAATCTCGGCAAGATCCATCTCGACATCGACCAAGAGTGCTCGAAGGCCACTGAGTCGGGCTCGTTGTTCCTCCAGTGGATCAGGACCAGCCTGGTTGGGCCAGTCGGCCAGGAGTTGCGGCACCTCGGCTGTGAGACGCTGGACGCTCGACCGGAAGCGTTCAACGCTGGCGCGGTCGCTAGCCAATGTGGATTCCCGCATCGCAATGATCTGGCTCGCCTTCTGCAGTCGCTCCAGCTCCGCTTGTTGCTCTTTGGAAGTCGCCGAATCATTGAGCAAACTTTTTTGCACTGCTGTTGCCTGCTGCAGCTGTTCCGCTACGCCTTGTAGAGCATCTATCTGTTCGTTGAGGGAACGGCCCTCCGCGATCACGCTGGCTATCTCGGTCGTGATGCTTTGGACGGATAGCCTCAGGGCGTTGAGTTCACGCTCGTCTGCATTCCGACCGGGTCGGAAACGGTCGATGAGGTGCAGTCGGCCGGAAGCCTTCGCGCCGACAGACTCGATCTCGTTTTGAGCGAGCACGGTACAGGAAACGCCGTCCGGAGAAGACCGCGTGACTTGGCCAGAAGCAGATCGCGTGATCGCTAAGCGCTGATCGCCATCGACGATGGTGACGGTCACAGCTCCGCCGTCCAAGATCGCAACGGCCTGTTGGGTCCCACGCCGAAGGACTTCGTCGCTGAATGAGCCCGCTCCCAAGGCATAGCGGATCAGCTCGACAATCGACGTCTTGCCGGTGCCCCTCGCCCCGATGATGGCGTTGAGGCCCGGTTGAAAAGTGACGTCCAAGTTGGCAAGAAATCCCTCCGCCTCAACTTGTAGCCGTTCAATGTAGGCCATCGCACCTCAGAAGGATCGATACGGTTCGGACAAGATGCAGACTAGTGCGCTGTACCCCCACCGCAGGGCAACTCGGCGTCGCGTGGGTGCAGACGGATGGTCTTCTCGCCCAGGCTCGTCAGTGCCGGGTGATTGCTGGATCTGGGGACTGCCCGGGCTGTTCGCCCCAACGCTTGAGCGGCCTCACGCCCACAGGAAGCACCGAGTCTCCACCTAGTGCGACACTCCGCCGCGTTCACTCCCGGCGCATCTCGACTCGACGCGACGCTGAGGGTTCGGTGTCCCTACCGTGGTCACCATGTCCGAGACGCGCATCCTTCATGACGAGACCTGCCCGAAGTGTCAAAGTCCCATCCGGGTCCACGAGAATGTCATTCCGAATACCCATAGGCGAGCGGTGGTTCGCAAGGAGTGTTCACGAGGCTGCGTGCTGCTCGCGTCCGACCTTGAAGAAGCCTGAGCAACGTAGCGTCAGTATCTCCCGCGGCGCCTCTTCGTTCAGCCTCGATCCGCCGCGAACGCACACCGCCGTCGCGCACTCGAACTATGCTGCGATCGTCTCTAGAGCGCTGTCGATCGTGCGGCTCCCAGTTCCGGCGCCTACCGCTCCTCTGTCAGATCACCGCCCAAACGTGTCCCGGCGAGGACCGCAACGCGCGCGGGCGAAAGATCCCGAGCTTCGACCTGCCCGACGAAGTCAGAGTCGACCCTGGAAGCGACACAGCCGAGAGCGAGAAGTTCTGGGTCAATCAGCGAGACATCCGCGCTCAGGCGCTGCCATCGCCGCTGGTCTGTTTCCTGCACGGTCCGGAGGATTTCGTCGGCGCGCTCGATGATCGCGTCCATCGCACCAGCGGCGCGCTCTAGATCAGCTTGCCGCACTCGGCGGGCGAATTCAGCGAACATTCCTGCGGGCACACCCGTAGCGGTCCAGCCGAGGGCGGGGTTGTCGCCGAATGCGTAGGCGCTCTCCCAAACGCCCGGACGGCCCCGATCCACCTCCTCCAGATGTGCGTTCAAGGCGGCGAGCGCTGACATGGCGTCGCTCGGCCGGTCGATTCGCGCCGCGTCACGCCCTCCGAGCGGCGGGCGCCACGCTCCCCCGCACGCCATTCCGACCACCCATGCCTCTGGCGCTCCGACTACCGCGTACAGATTTGCCGCGCGCACCAAGCCATCGACGGCAACAGCCGGATCAAGCAGGACGAGCATGGACGCCGCCTCGGTGATAGTCGTCGCCAGCATCAGCTGTCCCTCGACGGTGCTCTCGTCCTGAGCCAACCGTGGAGTCTCATGATCATCCGCGTACTCAAGCAGGCTGTAGCCCACTCGGGCGACGTCGTCCGGGTCAACCTGGAGCGCATCGAACCATGTCGCGGGAGCAGCGGTCATAGGACGTCCCTGATCGCCGCGTGGCCCTCGGGGGCAACGAACCGAGGGTTGGTCCAGCGGGCAGCGCGCACTGCTCGTTTCCCGCTCGTTGACAACTTCCCGGGTGTTAGGTCCCATCTCTCCACCCAGGCGAGTTGGGCCATTGGAACATGCACCTTTGCCGTGACCTCGCCTTGACGGTGGAACCGCCGAAAGTGCGCGTAAGTGTTAAGGTCGCGGACGTCTTCGGCGAAGCCCTCAAGTGCCACGGTCGAGTGAGGTAGGACGGGCACCCATCCGGCAAAGATGTGACCGCTCGTAACGAACCCTTTGGTCGCGTACTGGAGTGCGGTTCGCTGCGCGGCCACCACGTAGTTACTGCCGTACCCGCGAGCCCGAGCGCTACGCATCCGGACGCCAGCGGTCAACGAGATAAAGGGCGTATCGCCTTTGACGACGTCGTAGTGGTCAATGTGATTGCGAAGCCCGTCCTCGGTGAGCTTGTCGGCTACTTCCGACGGGGTGATGGTTCGGACACTGCGCCACCACTCGCACTGCAGCCCTGACTCGCACGTGATGGTCCTTGCTTCGTCGTCCGTCAGACCACTGATGCCTTTGCGGAACCATTGAAACCACATGGTGCAAGAGTGTTGCAGATTCGCTTGGTTCCCTCGGGAACCGTTGCGCAGCGCTGGAGGTGCCCGCTCCATTGGGACGGGCTTCCTCTGACACCGAGGTCATCCACGATCCGCCGCTGCGTCATACCGCCGCCTGCGTGCCTGCGCACGCCCCACGGGCTCTCAAGCCTGGTCATGGGGCGCGGGCATCGAAGGACGCGTAGCCTCAACGGCATGGTTCCGATGAACGAAGATCCAACGGATCGCGGCGACCTATACAGAGGCTTCGAGGCATACCGGACTCATACCGATGAGGAGCTGCGCGAGGCGCTCCGAACGTGCATGGTCGTGTTTGACACGAACGTTCTACTAAACCTGTATCGGTACAACGCTGAGACGCGGGCATCGATCGTCGACGTCATGACTGCGCTCTCTGAGCGGCTCTGGATCCCGCATCAGGTCCTGGAGGAGTTCTGGCGGAACCGAGAACGGGCGCTCGCGGATCCGCTTGGGCAGGTCCAACAGACGGCCGACGAACTTGAGAAGCTGCGAGCCGCAGCAGTCGAACAACTACGTATGTGGGTCAATCGGGCGGCGCTCAACAAGGCTGACGAGGAAGCGGTTGAGTCCTCGCTGAACGAGGCCTTTGCGAGTGCTGAAACGCTTCTAGATGGGCTCGTCGATGAGGCCGCGGTACAGCGCGCCAGGAACACGCAGCACGACTCAGTCCTTTCCCTTCTCGAGCCAGTGCTTAGGGGCCGAGTGGGATCGCCTATGTCGGCGGAGAAGTACGTCGCCGCTGTGAAGGAAGGTAACCGTCGCGCTGAGGCAAGTGAACCTCCTGGCTTCGCCGACGTGAAGAAGGTCAACCGGGGCGGCGAAGGCGCGGCCGGTGACTACTTGGTGTGGGAGCAGGTGCTAGTCGAGGCGTCGGCGCGGGGAGTGCCCGTGCTCTTTGTGACGGGCGACGTGAAACGAGACTGGTGGCGGTTCGAGGGGAATAGCGCTCGCGGCCCAAGGGTGGAGCTCGCCCGTGAACTGAAGACGCGTTGCGGTCAGGATCTGTTCATGCTCCGACCAGACACACTGCTGGGATTGGCGGACGCGGTCGCGGTTAGCGTGCGCCCGGGTTCAGTCGAGGATGTTGAGCGGACAACGCGTGTCGAAGACCCCGACACGGGCGAACGGCCACACACAGGTTGGACCGCCGAAGCCGTCGAGACACTGCTTCGTCGGCTCAACTATGAGGCTCCAGTCCAAGAGGCAACCATCCGATTTGCCTCCCAGAACGGAGGCTTCGTGAGTCGCGACGATGTCTACAGGATTGGCGAGTACGACCCGTCCAGACAACTCAAGGGTTTCACTCGCCCAGTAAACCGGTTGGCCCAGGAGTTGAGGGATTCGGGCGCGATCCCTGACGAGGCGGTTGACGTATTGGTGCCTGTGTACGACGAGGGCACGCATGGCTTCGGGTGGGTGGATGGCTTCCGCGTCCCCGCTGAGATCGTCCATCACCTTCGCGATTGAGGATGCGTCAATCCGCCGCCGGGGGACGCCTGCAGGCCATCTCGGCGGCGTACCGTCGGTCTGACCGAGTACCTCGCCGCGTCGGGCGGCGGGCGGGGTTGGGGTCGGCCTGGCGTCGCCGCTTGAGGTGACCCCGATGTCCAGTTCCACTCTCTTGCCGTTCCAGCCGCTGGCGATGTCGCCGGCGCAACTGGCGGCGGTGTCCTACCTGGCCCGCTACTCGGGCCGCACGCACAACCTCTACGCGTTCCAGCTGCGTCGGTGGTTCTCATGGTGCGAGGCCAACAGCCTGGATCCGCTGGTGGGGATCCAGCGAGCGCACGTCGAGCTATACATCCGGCACCTCGGCGACTCCGGGCTGATGGACTCCTCGGTGGTCACGACGATGCATGGAGTCCGCGGATTTTTCCGCTACGCCCACATCGATGGGGTCATCGCCGCCGACCCCGCCGTGTATGCACGCCTGCCCAAGGTCCACCGCGACGAGTCCCGCACCCAGGGGCTCGACCGGCTCGAGCTAGTCCGATTCCTCCAGGTCGCCCAGTCGCTCACCGTCCACCACGGCGCACTCGCGTACCTGCTCGGCATCAACGCACTGCGCGCCTCCGAAGCCGCGGCGGTGCGGATCGAGGACTACCACGAGATGCTGCGTGGCCATCGGGTTCTGCGCCTGGTCGGCAAGGGAAACAAGCCCGCCACCATGCCGGTGACCGTTCCGGTCTTGCGGGTCCTCGAGGCTTGCCGCGGGGAACGTACGGAGGAACCACTCGTCCTGCGACCGGTCTCGGGCAAACCGATCGACCGACGCGACTGCTACCGGATGGTGACCCGCATCGCCAAGGCCGCCGGCATCCCGAGGCATATCAGTCCCCATTCGCTCCGGCATGCGGCGATCACCAATGCGCTCGACGCCGGAGTCCCACTGCGCGACGCGCAGATCCTTGCCCGCCATGCCGACCCTCGCACCACCGAGCACTACGACCGAGCACGTGGCAACCTCGACAGGCACGGCGTCCACTTCCTCACCGCCTACGTCGCCGGCGCCTGACCGCTTCACGCTCGTCGAGGTGCGTCAGCTCCGCCCAGATAGCAGTGCCCCAGCGAGCGGCACGTCACGTCCAGGCCGCGATCCCGTCAGCTGTTCTCCCGCCCGTTAGTGATCGGGCGCGTAGACCGTCAGGCGCCGGGAAAGTTGGTCGGGTTCAGCCGATGCGATGGCGCACGGACAGATAGTTTTTACCCGTGACGACACTTCATCTCGACGCCCAAACGTGGACACTCGGGAAGCAGTTGCCCGATGGTGAGGGCGGATTCGGCCGCGTATTCGACGTGACTTCTGAGACTGGCGCCGCCGGTGTGGCGAAGTTCGTCGGTCAAGACCCGGGAGCCGAGCGCGAGCTACTCATGGGCGATTCTGTTGCTGCGGCGAGCGCACGCAACGTCATCCCGGTCTGGGACACCGGCGACCACGGTGGTCAGTGGGTGATTGTGATGCCGAAGGCGGAGAAGTCCCTCCGCGCCCACATGGCTGTCGGGCCGATCCCGGCCAGCGAGGCGGTAAGCATCCTGCGGGATGTGGCGACCGCGCTGTCCGATCTTGCGCAGGCCCCGCCGGCCATCGTGCACCGCGATCTCAAACCAGCGAACGTGCTTCTTCTGAACGGGGCGTGGTGCCTCGCGGACTTCGGGATCGCGCGTTACGCCGAGCAGACGACGGCGGCCGACACCCGCAAGTGGAATCTCACCCGCCCATACGCTGCCCCTGAGCAATGGCGAATGGAGCGCGCGACGCCCGCGACGGACGTGTATGCGTTCGGAGTGATGGCCTACGAGCTGTTGGCAGGCGCCCGCCCGTTCCTCGGCCCGGACTTTCGCCAACAGCACCTGACTGAACCTGCTCCTTCGCTCTCGGCAGGAACACCCCGCTTACGGACCCTAGTCGAGGAGTGTCTTTACAAGGCACCTTCCGCGCGTCCGACCGCGGCCAACATTCTGGCTCGCCTTGAGTTGGCGGCTGAAACTCCGCAGTCCCCCGGCGCCTCCAGATTGGCGCAGGTCAACAGCGCAGAAAGCGAAAGGCTTGCCCTCGACTACGCCGATGCCGTGCGCAAAGCCGAGGCCGACGCCACTGATGCTGCGTTGTTCGAAGTGGCTGGACAGGCGCTTGATTCCCTGTGGCGACCACTCGTGGAAACTGTCGAGGCGGACGCACCGCTTGCCAACGTCACGTATGACTCGCGCAGCGGTCTTAGCGCAGCGCTACTCTTCAACGCAGAGTTACGGAGCGGCAGGCTGAGCGTGAGCAAGCCACGGGCCGTCGCGAGTTGGGACGGCCCATTCCGGGTGATTGCGGACGCCGTTATCTCGGTAAGCCAAGAGTCGGCCGTGAGCGGATATCAAGGCCGCACGCACAGCCTTTGGTTCTGCGACGCCCACGAGAAGGGCCGGTTCGCGTGGTACGAAACCGCGTTCATGAACTTGGCATTTGGCGCCGGCATCATGCCTACGGTCGATCCGTTCGCCAAGGATCCGAGGTCCGCACAGGTCGCCTTCTCCAACGTGACGGGCACGATCCAGTTGGCCTGGCCCGTCGAAGAGTTGGACCGCGCCGATCCGACAGAGTTCGTCGATAGATGGATCGGGTGGTTCGCCGACGCCGCCTTTGGCACCCTGAGGCATCCTTCGTCCATGCCAGAGAAGTCCCCGCAAGGCTCTTATAGAACCAGTTAGTGGTGCGTCTCGCGTCCAAGTAATCCGTCTCGCCAAGCGCTCGCTTGGCGAGACGGACGCTCGGGTGCGTCTATCCGCCGCGAACGTCTCATGCGGCGGCCCGTTAACCAGCGACCGCGCAGGCGGCTTCGAGGAAGCCATCGGCGCCGCGGCGCTCGCCTTCGCCCGTCATCTACCGTAAACAGATGGCGGCTGATCACGACCTCCGCGTAGCGGTAACAGGACCTACGGGCACGTTCGGGCTCGCGCTAATGCCGGTCCTCGAGCGGGACGACCGCGTCGCAGACATCGTCGGCATCGCCCGACGACCGTTCGACCCGCAGCAGCGCGGGTGGACCAAGATGGAGTACCAACGCGGAGACGTCCGCGACGAGAACGCGCTCCGGCAGGCGTTCGAGGGTGCTGACGTGGTGGTGCACCTGGCGTTCCTCATCGTCGGCGGCAACCGGGCGACGACGCAGGCGATTAACGTCGAGGGGACGCTCAACGCCTTCCGAGCGGCGGCTCAGGCGGGTGCGCGCCGGTTCGTCTACGCGTCCTCCATCGCGGCGTACGGCTTCCATCGCGACAACCCGATCGGCATCCCGGAGGACTGGGCGACCCGCCCCGCGGAGCGGCTCTTCTATGCCCAGGAGAAGGCCGAGCTGGAGCACCGGCTCCACGAAGTGGCCGGCGACCACCCCGACACCGAGCTCTACCTCCTCCGTCCGCCGATCGTCCTCGGCCCGGACGCTGTCGGCGCCAAGGTGCAGCTCCCCCGGTTCGTGAGCGCGGTGGCCGGCGCCGTCCAGAAGGGAGTACGACGCCTCCCCGGGGTCCCGGCGCTGGTCCCGGACCTGCCGGTCCAGTTCATCCACCAGGACGACGTCGCGGAGGCACTTCGCCTCTGCATCGTCGGGGCGGGCCCGCAGGGGGCCTACAACATCGCCGCCGACGACGTGCTGAGCCTCGTCGACGTCGCTCGCGAGGTCGGCTTCCGCGCCATCCCTGTGCCCGGACGGCCTGTCGCGGCCGCGGCTCGGACGCTGTCGAAGCTGCCGTTGCCGTCGACCGCACAGTGGGTGGAGGCGCTGAGCCACCCCGCGATCATGGACACCACCAAGGCGAAGACCGAGCTGGGCTGGACGCCGCAGCACTCCGCTCTCGAGTCGTTGCGCGCCACGCTCGGCTGAAAACTCCGCGCGAGGATCCTGCCGCGCGTCGGTCGACGTCCCTAGCATCCGGCCATGCGCATCGGGACGTGGAACCTCCAGGGCCGCTGGGACGACCGCCACCGACGCCTCGTCGACCAGATGGAGTGCGACATCTGGCTGCTCACGGAGGTGTCCGACCGCGTCCGGTTGTCCGGGAGGCATCTGCACGTGACGGAACTCGAGATGACTCCGAAGCGTCGGTGGGCGGGGATCGCCACACACCTGCCCCTGACGGCTCTACCCGATCCCCACGGAGCCAGTGCGATGGCTGAGGTCGACGGGCTCCGGGTATGCGCCTCGATCCTCCCCTGGCGGTCGTGCGGCACCCGAGAACCCTGGACCGGGTCCACGACCGCGCAGAAGACGACGGCTGCCACCTCTGCCATCGAGGCGGCGACACCGACCATCTGGGGCGGCGACTGGAACCACGCCGTTTCGGGGCGCGAGTGGTCGGGGTCGATCGCCGGCCGTCATTCGATCCTCGCCACGGTCGAGCGACTCAGGCTGCAGGTTCCCACCGCGAACGCGCCGCACCAGATTGACGGACTTCTGAGCATCGACCACGTCGCCGTGCCGGCGTCGTGGCCCGTCAGCTCCGTCGAGCGGCATCGTGCCTTCGTCGACGACGCCCGGATCTCTGACCATGACGCCTATGTCGTCGTGGTCGTCCCGGTCCGACCGTCTGACCGCCGATAATCGGTGGGCAGTTCGACCGTCGACGCCTAGCGTTGAGGGCACAGCGGCCGCCCGCCGGCCGCGCCTCACGCCCGAAGGGACGACCGTGCATTCGACGCCGCACCGCGGCACGAGTGCGTCCCGGACTCTCCTGTCGGAACAGGTCGGCGGCCCGCAGTCGAGGCCGCAAGCCCTCCGGAAGAGCGGCGTCGAGGCCGCGGGGGGCACCGGTTGGACCCATTCGACACCGGATCGTCGTACGCACGCCAGAGGGAGGTCATCCCACCGTAGAACCATGGACAGGAAAGGAGGTGCTCGCGGTGACCACTCATGTCGCACTGCTGAACGCCTCCTATGAGCCCCTCGGGAGAGTGTCCTTCAAGCAGGCCGTCCGCATGCTCGCCCGCAAGGTCGCCGCCGTCGAGGAGGCGGTCGAGGGTCGTACGGCGGGGCCCTGGCCGTGGCCGCGGGTCATCCGCCTGCTCCGCTACGTCGTCCCGAAGTGGCTCTACCAGCCCGCCGGGTGGCACCGCGGCGGCGTGTTCATCCGCGACGGGCACCGGTGCGCCTACTGCCGCGGCAAGGCGACCACCATCGACCACGTGCTCCCCCGCTCGCGCGGTGGCCAGTGGTCGTGGCTCAACTGCGTCGCGGCCTGCGAGGCGTGCAACCACCGGAAGGGCGACCGGACGCCGGAGGAGGCGGGCATGCGCCTGCTCATCCGGCCCTACGTGCCCATCCGGGCCGAGCTCGCGCTCGGCCGGTGACGGCGGAGGGTGTCAGCGGACGCGCTGCACCCGCTGCCGGTGCTTGGCGTGGTTGGCGTTGTCGATCTTCTTGTCGCGGGTGCGGGAGATGTGGTCGACCTTCTCCTCGCCGCCCTGCACCGGCTGCGCCTCGATGATCGTGTCCCGCTCGTACTGGTGCGACTTGTCGGTGTTGCGGTAGTACCGGTAGAGCGCCCAGTACGTCGCGACCGCGCCCGCGGGCCCTGCCGCGAGCAGCCACAGCGGGGAGTCGTCGCCGCTGGCCATCACGATGATGTCGAGCATCATGCACCTGCCACCAGGATCGCGCCGGCGATGCCTTCGAGGAAGGTGCCGACAGTGAAGGCCGCGAGCAGCAGCTTGGGCTGTGAGACCGGGACGCTGCCCATCGTCTCCCCCGTCCGTCCGTTGACCGCGATGTAGTGGAGCAGGCCGGTGTTCTCCTGGAAGTAGGAGTAGAGCCAGACCGGGAGGTACATCGACACCCACCGGGAGCCGGCGACGTCGATCTTCTCCTGCTCCCAGCGCACGCCGCGGTCGAACCGCCCGAGCGAGCCCTCGACCTGCGACCGGCCGATCGACAGCAGCTGCTCCTCCAGCACCGGCTGCACGCCGGAGACGTCGCGGTCGCGCTTCTCGCTGCTGAACCCGACGAGATAGCTGGCGTTCCACTTCACGGCGTTCTTCGTGTCGAACGGCAGGATCGTGTTGACGATGTTGTTGGTGTTGGCGCGGCTGAACTGCGCCCGCTCCGCGGACCCCTCCAGCGTGAGGTCGTCGACGGTGAAGGAGACCTGCCGCATCACCTGGTAGACGTCGGCGGCGTAGTAGGTGACGGTGTTGTCGCCCTGCTTCTCCGTCCAGCGCCGGGTCTGCACCTCGCCCTTGCCCCAGTACTGCGACTCCGCGCGGGCGTCGACCACCAGGTAGGGCAGGTAGACGCCGAGCACGTTCTCCGGCACGAACTCCGCCTTGAACCGCTTGTGGGCGAAGAGGCGGCGCTTGCCGGCGAACTCGCGGATCTTCTCGACCGCCTCCTCCTTCGTCAGCTTGAACGGCAGCACCGCGTCGGGCACGGCGCCGTTGGGGATCTGCTGGTTGACGTTGAGCGTGTGGCGGCACCAGTGGCACCGGGCGTTGAGCGAGTTCGCGGTGTCGACCACGACCTCCGCGCCGCACGCCTCGCACTTGAAGGTGAGTACGTCGGCGGCGTCGGCCTGGATGTCCTCGGCCCCGCTGGCGATGACCACGCCCTCGAGCTGGTCGATCCCCTCGCCGAGACCGAACTCCTCCTCGACCCGCGCCTCGTGCCACTCGTTGCGGCAGAACAGGCAGACGAGCATGCCGGTCGAGCCACGCAGCCGGACGTCGGTCGAGCCGCACTTCGGGCAGCGGTTGAGCCCGTCCTTCAGCGACTCGTTGACGGTGTCGATGCTCGGCCCCGGCTCCGGCTCGGCCCGGGCGGCGGCCAGCTCCTCCTCCAGCGACAGCGGTGGGCCGTCGAAGGTCGGCTGCTGCGGCTCTGCGGATTCCTGCGTCATCTCAGAGCCCGAGCGCCTTGGCCTTGGCGGCGTCGTAGTCCTCCTGCGTGATCAGCCCGGCGTCGAGCATCTCCTTCGCCCGCTTCAGCACCGCCATCGGGTCCTCGGCGGCCGGAGCAGCGGGCGCGGCCGGTGCCGCCGGAGCGGCAGGCGCCGGAGCCGGAGCGGCGGGCGGCGGGGTGACCGGCTGCTGGAGCCCGCCGATGCCCATGCCACCGGTCGCCATGCCCATCCCGATCAGGCCACCCGGCCCGGCGTTCTCGCCGGCCGCCTCGATGCCGGCAGCGACGGAGGCCTGCAGGTTGGAGTTGCCGCGGGCGCCGGAGAGGGCGTCGGCGCGCTTGACGTTCTTGAGCAGCTCGCGGGTGTCGGCGTCGTACTCGATGGAGATGATCGCGGTCTTGACGATCTCCAGGCCCCGGTCGGTGCGCCACTGGTAGTTCTGCTCCACCGCCGCCGACAGCGACTGGGCGAACCCGATCGAGTCCTGCTGGAGGCGAGCGATCCGGTTCCCCTTGGCGGGGTCGTTGGTGTACATCGAAAACGCCGGCGCCAGCGAGCCGACGACCTCGTTGAACAGCTGCTCACCGGCCGGGTTGTCGATGTCGGTGAAGTCGAAGATCCCGCGGCCGCCGATCACGTTGGCCGGCACGAAGTTGCGGATGAACGTGAGCGGGTCGGTGATCTTCAGCGTGTAGGTGCCGCGGGTGATCGCGCCGACCTGGGTGTTGAGGAACGCGTCGTCCCAGTAGATCTCCGACTGGGTGCCGAACTTGTTGTTGGGCAGCTCCTTGAGCGTCACGAACACCGCGGTCTGCTGGGTCGACGGGCGGCCGCCGTACTTGAACCGCTCCCAGCTCTGCTTGATCACCGAGTCGACCAGGCCGCCGCCGGAGAACACGGACTGCGAGGCCGGCTCGTCGGAGTTCCAGATGTAGGCGCCGGGCTCGGCGGCGAAGCCGGTGAACGCACCGTCCTCGAGCAGCACCAGGCCGTAGCCCTCCGGCACGATGATCTTCGAGCCGTTGGTGATCACGCCGTCGGACGCGCGGTCGTTGCCGCCCCGGCCGGCGTTCTCGCCCTTGCGGACGGCGGGGAACAGCGCCGCGGTCGGCGGCAGGCCGTCCGGGACGCCGAAGAAGTCGAGCCACTGGTCGCCGAGGGTGCCGCCGACGGCGCCGATCGCAGCCTGAATGAGTCCCATGTCCGATCCCTCCAACGGGTACGCAGATGCGGGCGGCCGCGGGGGTCCTGCGGCGCACGTGATCGGCACCGTGCCCGGCGCCGGATCGCCGCAAACCTACCGCCGGGTCGCCCGCCGGTTCAGCGGAATCGGGCAACTCCCAGCCCGCGGTCCAGACCGTCCGGCGGCGGTCCGGTCAGACGCCGGGCGTGCCCGTCGAGCCGTCCCAGTCCGAGCCCGAGAAGTCGACGGTACGGCGGCTGTTGGCCAGCGACGTGACGGTCGCCGTCCCGATCGGTCCGCGCCGGTCGAACACCTCCGCGGTGCCCACCGCCACCCCGTCCGCCGCGACGTGGTCGGTGGTGCGCAGGCCCAGCGACGTACCCTCCGGCAGCCGCGCCAGCGCGAGGCTGATGTCGGTGTTGATGTAGGCGACCCCGGCGCTCCCCCAGTTGGTCACCATGCTCGTCGCGTCGGCGATCGACGCGGCCACCTGGAACGGCGTGCACTCCTCGTCGACGACGATCGGCATCGCCGTCTGCCAGGTGGCGTGGCGCCCGGCGTTCTGGTGCTCGGTGAAGTTGTCGCTCCACGGCTTCTCGCTGGCGAAGATGGGCACGTGGTGCTCGCCGCCGACCGGAGCGACGTCCGCCGGCGGCGGGCTCGGCCGCTCCTCGGCCGTCCACAGCTCCCCCGGCGGCTCGGCCGACGGCTTCAGGAACGTGGCGCCGGCGCGGGCCACCACCTCGCCGTCCTGCTCGACGACGGCGTCGAGGAGCATCAGCCGCGGGCCCTCCCTGACGACGCTCGCGGCCGCGGAGGTGCCGGTCATCCGCGCCGGGCGGAAGAGGTCGACGTGGTAGCGCGCCGGGACGAGGTCGTCGCGGCCGGCCGCCGCCACCGCCTCCTCGAGGGCGCGGGCCAGCAGCCCGCTGACCGCCACCCCGTGCATCTGGTCCTCGCGCCACAGGCTCTGGGCCAGCGGCATCGGCCAGAACAGGTCGCCCTCGCGACGGAACCAGCCGAGCTGGAACGTGTTCTCGTCCACGGCCCCATCATGGGGCATCAGTCAACGCTGTAGACACTCGGGTCGTACGGCGAGCGCGTGTAGACGAACGTGGCGCACTCCAGGTGGCTCACCGAGCCGTCGGCGCGGCGGTGCACGTGCAGCCGCTCGCCGCGGTGGTAGCCGGCGGTGCAGACCAGCCCACTCCCCGCCACCGCGAACCGGTACTCCTCCTCGGTGGTCCGCAGGTCGCGGACGAGCAGCTCCTGGCCGGTCCACTCGAAGCCGAGCGCGGTGTTGCCCCAGAACCAGACGCCCAGCAGCGGCGCGACCTCCGCAGGCAGCTCGGCCACCGGCCGCCACGGCGCCACGTCGCCCCCGGCGTCGCCCGCGTCGGCCGCGGGGTCGGCGGCGAGGAACCGCTCCGCCACCCGCGCCGCGGGCAGCCCGGTGGTCGCGTTGGTCAGCACCGCCACGGCGTCGCGGGTCGCCCGGTCGACGAACAGCGACGCCTGGAAGCCCGGCATCGACCCGGTGTGCCCGACCAGCACCCGCCCGTCCACCACGAGCCGCCGCAGCCCCAGCCCGTAGTCCTCGTCGGGCGTCACCGGTCGCGCCATCTCCGCCAGGGTCTCCGCCGCGAGCACGTCGGGGTGCCCGGTCGCCAGGAAGTCGGCCCACCGGAGCAGGTCGCCGACCGTGCTCCACAGCTGCCCGGCCGGCGCCATCGCGACGGTGTCGGTGTGTGGCTCGGCGGTCAGCGTGTTGGCGAAGTGGTCGACGCTGCGGCCCGGCGCATGGTCGGCCGGCGGCCCGTACGTCGTCGCGGTGAGCCCCAGCGGCTCGAGCAGCCGCTCGGCCACCAGCTCCCACCACGTCCGACCGTGCAGCCGGGCGGCGACCTCGCCGAGCAGCGCGTAGCCGAGGTTGGAGTAGTGGTAGTGCTCCCCCCGCCCGGCGACCCGGCCGCCTCCGTCGTTCGCGGCGAGCAGGTCGGCCATCGGCACGCCGGGCGAGCGCTCCCACCACGGCCCGACCGGCTCGCTCTGCAGGCCGGCGGTGTGCGAGAGCAGCCCGCGCAGCGTGGCGTCGGCGTACCCGGCCTCCGGCAGGAACCGGCCCACCGGGTCGTCGAGGTCCAGCCCGCCCTCGTCGCGCAGCTGCAGCACCAGGACCGCGGTCATGGTCTTGGTGATCGACCCGATCCGGTACGACGTCTGCGTGCCGATGCCGTCGACCACGGACACGCAGCCACGCCACTCCTCGGTCCCGCCGCGCGCCACCGCGGCACAGACCGACGGCAGCCGGCCGCTCGCCTGGAGCGACCGGAGCGCGTCGTCGTGGGTCACTCGGCGTAGGCGTCCATCGGCGGGCAGGCGCAGACCAGGTTGCGGTCGCCGTACGCCTGGTCGATCCGGGCCACCGGCGGCCAGTACTTGTCCGGGTCGATGCCCATCGGGAAGACGCCCACCTCGCGGGAGTAGGCACGGTCCCACTCGCCCACCAGCGCCCGCGCGGTGTGCGGCGCGTGGTGCAGCGGCGAGGCGTCGACCGCCCACTCCCCGGCCGCGACCCGGTCGATCTCGCCCTTGATGGCGATCATCGCGTCGCAGAACCGGTCGAGCTCGGCGAGGTCCTCGGACTCCGTCGGCTCGACCATCAGGGTGCCGGCGACCGGGAACGACATGGTCGGCGCGTGGAAGCCGTAGTCGATCAGCCGCTTGGCCACGTCGTCGACGCTCACGCCGGTCTGCCGGGTGATCTCGCGCAGGTCGAGGATGCACTCGTGGGCGACCAGGCCGGACTCGCCGCGGTAGAGCACCGGGAAGTGCTCGCCGAGCCGGGCGGCGACGTAGTTGGCCGAGAGCACCGCCACGGCCGTGGCTCGGGTGAGCCCCTCGGCGCCCATCATCCGCACGTAGGCCCACGAGATGGGCAGGATCCCCGCCGAGCCGTACGGCGCCGCGCTGATCGCGCCGGTGCCCTCCCGCCGGTCCGCCACCGGGTGCAGCGGGTGCGTCGGGAGGTACGGCGCCAGGTGCTCGCGCACCGCGACCGGACCGACGCCCGGCCCGCCGCCGCCGTGCGGGATGCAGAAGGTCTTGTGCAGGTTGAGGTGGGACACGTCGCCACCGAACCGCCCCGGCTTGGCGTAGCCGAGCAGCGCGTTGAAGTTGGCGCCGTCGACGTACACCTGCCCGCCGTGCTCGTGCACGATGTCGCACAGCTCGGTGATGGTCTCCTCGTAGACGCCGTGCGTCGAGGGGTAGGTGACCATGATCGCCGCCAGCGTGTCCGCGTGCTGCGCGCACTTGGCCCGCAGGTCGTCGAGGTCGACGGTGCCGTCGTCGTTGGCCTTCACCACGACGACCTTCATGCCGACCATCACGGCCGAGGCGGGGTTGGTGCCGTGGGCCGACGACGGGATCAGGCAGACGTCGCGCTGCCCCTGGCCGCTGGCCCGGTGGTAGTTGCGAATCGCGAGCATCCCGGCGAACTCGCCCTGGGCGCCCGCGTTGGGCTGCACCGAGACCTTGTCGTAGCCGGTGACCTCCGCCAGCCAGCCCTCGAGCTCCTCGATCATCCGGCGGTAGCCCTCGGCGTCGGTGGCCGGCACGAACGGGTGCAGCCCGGCGAACCCGGCCAGCGAGATCGGCTCCATCTCCGTGGTCGCGTTGAGCTTCATCGTGCACGAGCCGAGCGGGATCATCCCGCGGTCGAGCGCGTAGTCGCGGCTGCTGAGCTTGTGCAGGTAGCGCAGCATCGACGTCTCGTTGTGGTGGGTGTTGAACACCGGGTGGGCCATGAAGCCCGTCGTACGACGCACCGCGTCCGGCACCGCGACGAGCGGCTCCACCTCGGCCGGGGTGATCCCGAAGGCGGTGTGCAGCGCCCGCAGGGTCGCCGGGCCGGCGGTCTCGCCGAAGGAGATGCCGACCGTGTCGGCGTCGACGAGGCGCAGCTGCAGCCCCTCCTCACGCGCGGCGGCGACCAGGTCAGAGGCGCGGCCGGGCACCCGCACCTGGACGGTGTCGAAGAAGGTCTCGCTGACCAGCTCGAGCCCCGCCCGGCGCAGCGACGCCGCGGCCCGGGCCGCCAGGCCGTGGACCCGCTCGGCGATCGCGGTGAGTCCGCCGGGCCCGTGGTAGACGGCGTACATCCCGGCGGTGACGGCGAGCAGCACCTGGGCGGTGCAGATGTTGGAGGTGGCCTTGTCGCGGCGGATGTGCTGCTCGCGGGTCTGCAGCGCGAGCCGGTAGGCGGGCCGGCCCTCGGCGTCGACCGAGACGCCGACGAGGCGACCCGGCAGCTGCCGCTCCAGGCCCTCACGGACCGCGATGAAGCCGGCGTGCGGGCCGCCGTAGAACAGCGGGACGCCGAAGCGCTGCGCCGAACCGACGACGACGTCGGCGCCCATCGTGCCGGGCGCCTCCAGCAGCGTGAGCGCGAGCAGGTCGGCCGCGACGACGGCCAGGCCGCCGCGCTCGTGCACCGCGTCGATCACGGCCCGGATGTCGGCGACCCGGCCGGACGCGCCGGGGTACTGCACCAGCACGCCGGAGACGTCACCCTCGGGCAGGCCCTCGCGCAGGTCGGCGACGACGACCTCGACGCCGATCCCCTCGGCGCGGGTGCGCACGACGTCGATCGTCTGCGGCAGCGCGTCGGCGTCGACGACGAACGGGCCGGACGCCTTGCGGTTGGCGCGGAACGCCAGGGCGACGGCCTCGGCGGCCGCGGTGCCCTCGTCGAGCAGCGAGGAGCCCGCCGTGGTGAGGCCGGTGAGGTCGGCGACCATGGTCTGGAAGTTGATCAGCGCCTCGAGCCGGCCCTGGGAGATCTCCGGCTGGTAGGGGGTGTAGGCGGTGTACCAGCTGGGGTCCTCGAGCACGTTGCGGCGGATCACCGCCGGCGTGACCGTGGCGTGGTAGCCCAGCCCGATCATCGCCTCGCCCGGGAAGTTGGCGGCGGCGATCGCCCGGAGCTCCGCGGCGGCGGTCTCCTCGTCGACCGCCGCCGGCAGTGCGAGGTCGTCGCTGGTGCGGATGGACTTCGGCACCGCCGCGTCCATCAGCTCCTCGAGCGAGGCGTAGCCGAGGCGGTCGAGCATCGCCGCGACCTGGGAGTCGTCGGGTCCGATGTGGCGGTTGACGAAGGGGGCGCTCATGAGGTGGGTGGCTCCAGGGATCAGACGTCCAGTGAAAGCCTCCCCCTCTGTCAGCGCGCCGCTGCGCCTCCAGAGTTGCCTGCTCTGCGCGGTCCGGGCGCCTGAGAGGTTCCGGGGAGGAATTGCCCCTTCGGCGCCAGCCTCACGAGAAAGACTGGACTCTCCCGCGCAGCATCAAACGGCGCGGTCAGACTACACGGTCAGCCGTCCGGCTCAGCCAACCGAGCGGGCGGCGCGGCGGGCGGCCAGCTCGTCGCCCTCGACGGGTCCGGCCCGCTCGCCCTCGACCGCGGCGTGCTCGCTCGGCAGCTGGGCGAGGGTGCCCTCGATCTCGCGCCAGACGCCGCCGATGGCGATGCCGAAGACGCCCTGGCCGCCCTGGAGGAGGTCGATGACCTCGTCGTTGCTGGTGCACTCGTAGACCGACGCGCCGTCGCTCATCAGGGTGACCTGGGTCAGGTCGTCGGTGCCCCGCTCGCGGAGGTGACCGACCGCGGTGCGGATCTGCTGCAGCGAGATGCCGGCGTCGAGGAGCCGCTTGATGATCTTGAGGATCAGGATGTCGCGGAAGCTGTAGAGCCGCTGCGAGCCGGAGCCGGAGGCGCCGCGGACGCTGGGCTCGATCAGGCCGGTGCGCGCCCAGTAGTCGAGCTGGCGGTAGGTGATGCCGGCGGCGTTGCAGGCCGTGGGACCGCGGTAGCCGAGGTCGCTGGGCAGCGGGGAGACGTCGTCGGTGAACAGGAGGCCCTGCTCCTCCGCCGCCGCGGCTGCCGCGGAGTCGCCCTGCGCCGTCTCCGGCTGGTGCTCGTTCACTGGTCCTCCACGGGGCGATCTCGGTGGTGCATCCGACACATCAAGGTACGGCGGTCGCGACGGGCGGGTCAAAGACGTCGCCGGGCGTGTCGCGAAAACCCTCAGCCTCAACTTGAGGTTGACCGCTCCGCGGCTGTCTCGGCCTCATCGGCACGCCTATCCCGAGGTGGAGCCGAAGTCCTCCGGGGAGACGTGGTCGAGGAACTCGCGGAACTTCTCCACCTCGTCCTCCTGCTCGGCCGGGACGGCCAGGCCGGCCTCGTCGAGCACCTCCTCGGAGCAGTAGATGGTGGTGCCGGTGCGCAGCGCCAGGGCGATCGAGTCGGACGGCCGGGCGCTCACCTCGACACCGGACTCGAAGATCAGGGTCGCGAAGAAGACGCCGTCCCTGACGTCGGTGATGTTGACCTGCGACAGCTCGCTGCCGGTGGCGGCGAGGATGTCCTTCATCAGGTCGTGGGTCAGCGGCCGCGGCGGCACCACGCCCTGCTGGGCGAAGGCGATCGCGGTCGCCTCCACGGCGCCGATCCAGATCGGCAGGTAGCGATCGCCGGCGACCTCGCGGAGCAGGACGATCGGCTGGTTGGAGGGCATCTCCACCCGGACTCCCATGACATCCACCTCGCGCATGGCCCCAGCCTACTCGCGAGGTGAAGCCGTCAAATCCTACGCAGACCGGCTTTCACGAGCGTGGCGTGCAGCCGCACGGAGAGCGCGGCGATCTCGCTGACGGCCTCCTCGGCACGGGCGCTGGCACCGGCGTCGCGGCCCCGGCGCACCGGCGCCACGACCTGCTCGATCAGCCCGACCTCGCGGTCGGCAGCGGTGCGGTAGGCACGCA
This sequence comes from Nocardioides proteolyticus, assembly GCF_051280635.3. Lineage (NCBI taxonomy): Bacteria > Bacillati > Actinomycetota > Actinomycetes > Propionibacteriales > Nocardioidaceae > Nocardioides > Nocardioides proteolyticus. The sequence goes on from NZ_JBNBPO030000010.1 coordinate 87,974, forward strand.
GGTGGCGCGGCTCGATGCCGAAGTCGGCGAGCTCCTTGGCGGTCCGCGCGATCACCAGCGCGTCGGAGTCGTAGTGACCCGTCGCCGAGGGCGTGATCAGCGCGAACCCCTCCAGCTGGCCCAGCAGGTCCTCGTCGATCTCGGCGACCTTGATCAGCTCCTTGCGGGACAGGCGCAACCGGTCGGTGCGCCGGAACGACTCCGGCGACGGCAGGCCGTCCGCGCCCAGCGCGACGGTCGGCACCTCCGGCACCACCGGCTCCGGCGCGGGCGGCTGCAGGCCCCGGTCGATCGCGTCGAGGTGCTCGCCGATCACCTTCAACGGCAGGTAGTGGTCGCGCTGCATCCGCAGGATGTAGCGGAGCCGCTCGATGTCGGCCTCCGAGAACTTGCGGTAGCCCGCCGGGGTGCGGTCGGGCTTGATCAGCCCCTCGGACTCCAGGAACCGGATCTTCGGGATCGACACGTCCTCGAAGTCGGTGCGCAGCCGGTCGAGGACCTGCCCGATGTTGAGCAGCGCCTCACGGTCGCCGCGGCCGGCCGCGTCGACCCGCGCAGCCGACATCCTCAGGCGCTCTCGTGCCCGGCGAAGAACACGAGGCGGTACTTGCCGACCTGGACCTCGTCGCTGTCCTTCAGCTGCACCTTCTCGATGCGGTCGCGGTTGACGTAGGTGCCGTTGAGGCTCCCGGCGTCCTCGACGGTGAACGTGTCGCCCTCGCGGCGGAACACCGCGTGGCGGCGGGACACCGTCACGTCGTCGAGGAAGATGCCGCTGTCGGGGTGGCGGCCGGCGGCGACCTCGTCCTGGTCGAGCAGGAAGCGGCTCCCGGCACCGGGACCCTTCTGCACGACGAGCAGCGCGTGCCCGACCGGGAGCGCGTCGACCGCCGCGGCGTCGACGGCGCTCAGCGCACGGTCGGAGGTCTCCACCCGGTCACCGCCGCCGAACTGGATCGTGGCGGTCGCGTCGCTGGGCGTGGACCCGGCCTCCGCCGAGGCGAGGCGGGTCCCGCACTGCGAGCAGAACCGGGCGTCATCGGGGTTCTGCTTGCCACAGGCGGTGCAGAACGGCATCGGGCGGCTCCTCAGGGTGCTGGTGCGACGGTTACGAACCTACATGCTCACCCGTCGAGCTGGGCCTCATATCCCGCCGCGTCGAGCAGTCCGTCGAGGGCGCCGCGGTCGGCGGGCACGACCTCGAACAGCCAGCCGGCGCCGTACGGGTCGTTGTTGACCAGCTCGGGCGTGGCGTCGAGCGCGTCGTTGACCGCGACCACCTCGCCGGCGACCGGGGCGTAGACGTCGCTGACCGACTTGGTCGACTCCAGCTCGCCGCAGGCGGCGCCGGCCTCGACGCTCGCGCCGACCTCGGGCAGCGAGACGTAGACGATGTCGCCGAGCGCGTCCTGCGCGTAGTCGGTGATGCCGACGCGGACGGCGCCGTCGGTCTCCCCCGGGTCGCGCACCCACTCGTGCTCGACGGTGTACTTCAGGTCCGCGGGGTTCGTCACCGGGTCTCCTCGGGTTGTCGGCTGGCGGTGCTGGGCTGTCGGTCGGCCGGGGGTGGCGAGAAGGCTACTGCCCCTGGTCGGGAACGGCGAAGGAAGGCTCCTCGGTCTCCGCGACCGCCTCGATGTCGAGCCGCTGGAGCTCCTCCACCGAGACCCGCGCCCCGTCCTCCTCCAGCTGCTGGCGCGGGCCGAGGGCGAACTCGATGGCGGCGCTGAGCACGCCCGGCTCGCCGATCACGTCGATGACGTACGGCGCCTCCAGCCGCTCGCCGTCCACGACGAACCCGCCGTCGGTCTCGGCGAACGCGGTCTGCGCGATCACCCGCACCTTGCCGTTGATCGCGATCGCCTCGGCGCCGACGGTGCGAAGCTCCTGGATCGTGTCGAGCAGGGACGCGAGGTGGACCCGGCCCTCCTCCTCGGTGATGGTGATCCGGATGCCGGGCCCGGTGACCGGCACCAGGCCGGCGAGGACCCGGAGGTTGTCGGCCTCGGTCTGGGCCTGCTCCAGCGCCGCCCGCCGGCTGGTGGTGTCGTCGCGCAGCTCCTCGCGGACGTCCTCGAGCCGCTCGATCTCGGCCTGGGTGCGCTGACGGGTGCCGGACAGGGCGTCGAGCAGGTCGATCAGCTCCTGCTCGCGAAGGCCCTCGAGCGTCTCGTCGGTCCCGGCCACGCGGACCTGCGTCACGGCCGCGAACCCGAGCAGCGCCAGCAGCACCGCGGCCACCACCTGCTTGCGCGACGGCCGCAGCAGCGCGGTCTTGAGGCGCTGCACCGCGGTGGCCGGGGCCTCCTGCTCCTCAGGCATGGAACAGGTGGCGCCGGATCGCGGCGACGTTGGTGAAGATGCGGATGCCGAGCACGACGATGACGCCGGTCGAGAGCTGGCCGCCGACGCCCAGCCGGTCGCCGAGGTAGACGATGCCGGCCGCGATCACGACGTTGCTCAGGAAGGAGACGACGAACACCTTGTCGTCGAAGATGCCGTCGAGGTAGGCGCGCAACGCGCCGAAGACCGCGTCGAGCGCTGCCACGACGGCGATCGGCAGGTAGTACTCCAGGCCGAGCGGCACGTCGGGCTGGAAGACGAAACCCAGGACCACGCCGATGACGAGACCGAGAACCGCGATCACGGCGACTGACCTCCTGCCTCTCCCTTGGGGCTGCTCGTGCGCTGCTCAGCGAACCGTAGCCGCCGCAGCGACGTCGGCGCCGCCGGAAGCCGAACGTCGCTGACCCTGTCGACGTCGTAGCGGAAGCCGTACTGCTGGGCGAGGGCGACGAACGCGAGCCCGCTGGGCGACCCGGTCAGGAGGTCCGCGGCGAGCGTCCGCGGGTCGCCCAGCGCCGTCACCGTGTACGGCGGCGCGATGCCGACGCTGTTGACCTCGACCGCCCGGCCCGAGTTGCGGATCGCGCTCCGCGCGGTCAGCCGCTGGCCGTTGAGGGCCACGGCCTCGGCGCCGGCCGCCCACAGCCCGTCGACGAGCAGCGCGAGGTCGGAGTCGCGCACCTGGGCGCTGGAGCCGGCACCGGGCGCGTTGTCCACGGTCACCCGGACGCCGTCCCCGGTGACGGCCTCGAAGCCGGTCAGCGCACCGAGTGCGGAGCGCCGGGCCTGGACCGTGCTGTAGCGCTCGCCGAGCGAGCGGAGCTCCTCCTCGGCGGCCGCGTTCTCCTCGCGCAGCCGCGCCACCTCCTCCTGGAGGTCGGCCACCAGCCCGCGGACCGACTCGATCCGCTCGACCAGGCTCGACCGGCTGGCGTTGTCGACGTCGGCGTTGCGCGAGGTCTGCACGGCCGCCACCGTCACCAGCAGCGCGAAGACCGCCACGACGGCCACCACGGCGAACCGGGAGCCCGTGGGCTCGCGGTCCTCGGGGTCACGCCGGGAGGCCGCCACCTGGTAGTCCCGGTCGAGCGACTCCTGGGTGATCAGGGTGAGCAGCGGCGTGCGGGACCGGTCGCTGGCGGTGGCCTCGGACGGTCGCGGCTCGACGGGGTCACTCATCGCGGACCACCGACCGGGGTCGGCGCTCGGTGGTGAGGAGCAGCTTGCGGACCTGCCAGGCGTAGAGCACCCCGGCCCACCAGTAGAGACCGATGCCCCAGAGCGCGAACGCCCAGCCGAACACCTGTGCCAGCGTGGCGACGGCGCCCTCGCCGTCACCGAGGAGCAGCAGCGGGAAGGCGTAGAGCAGGTTGAAGGTCGCCGCCTTGCCGAGGAAGTGGACCGGCAGCGCGCTGTAGCCGCGGGTGCGCAGCAGCGGCACCAGGCCCCACAGCAGGAGGTCGCGCAGCGGGAGGCAGAGGGCGACCCACCACGGGATGATGTCGCGCATCGCCAGCCCGATGACGACGGCGAGGATGTAGAGCCGGTCGGCGACCGGGTCGAGCAGCTGGCCGAGCACCGACTGCTGGTCGAGCTTGCGGGCGAGCCAGCCGTCGAGGAAGTCGGTGACGCCGGAGAGCATCAGCACGACGAGGGCCCACACGTCGGCCTCGGGACCCAGCACCAGCCACAGGAAGAGCGGCACGCCGAGCAGGCGCAGGCCGCTGAGCAGGTTGGGCACGGTCAGGACGCGGGTGTCCGACGGGCGGTCGTCACGCGTCCTGGAGCCTGCCACGGACGACACCCTAGTTGGGGGCACGGCCGTTCCCGCTCATGCCTGCTCGTCGGAGTGCGCCGCGTCGCGGATCTCCCCGACCAGCTCCTCGATCACGTCCTCGAGGGCCGCCACGCCGAGCGTGCGCCCCTCACCGTCGACCACCCGTGCCATGTGGGCCCCGCGGCGCTGCAGCACCTCGAGCGCGTCGTGGAGGAGGGTGTCGGCGGTGACCGTCGCGAAGGGCCGGATCCAGCGGTCGGCGACCGGCCGCATCCGTCGCTCCTCGTCCGGCTCCAGCACGTCCTTGATGTGGAGGTAGCCCACCAGGTCGGTCTCGTCGGTCTCCGAGACGACGGGGAACCGGCTGAAGCCGGTGGCCGCGCACAGCGACTCGACGTCGGCCCCGGTGGACCCGCGGACGACCGTCGCCAGCGTCTGCGGTCGCATCATCACCGCGCCGACGGTCTTCTCGGTGAACCCCAGCGCGCCCGCCAGGCGGTCGTACTCGTCCTCGGCGATCAGGCCCTCGCCGTGGGACTCCTCCACCAGCGCCGCGACCTCCTCGCGGGTGAAGGTGCTGGACACCTCGTCGCGCGGCTCGATGCCGACCAGCCGGAGGATGCCGTTGGCCAGCAGGTTGATGCCCACGATGATGGGTCGGAGCACCGTCACCACGCCGTACATCGGCGGGCCGAGGATGAGCGCGGCGCGCTCGGGACCGGCGATGGCGATGTTCTTGGGCACCATCTCGCCCAGCACGACGTGGAGGAAGACCACGATCGACATCGCGATCACGAACGCGATCGGGTGCAGCCACTGGTCCGGGACGTGCAGGGCGTGGAAAGCCGGCTCGATCAGGTGCGCGAGCGCGGGCTCGCCGACGGCACCGAGGCCCAGGGAGCAGATGGTGATGCCGAGCTGGGCGCCCGCCATCATCAACGAGACGTGCTCCATGGCGTGCAGCGTCGTCCGGGCCACCCGCGACCCCGCCTGGGCGCGCGGCTCGATCTGGCTGCGGCGCGCCGAGATCAGCGCGAACTCGGCGCCGACGAAGAAGGCGTTGGCGAGGAGCAGGAAGACGGCGAGCAGCACGCCGGTGAGGTCACTCATCGGGCTGCTCGACCTCCTCGACCCGCAGCGAGAGCCGGTCGATGCGCAGGCCGTCCATGTGCTCGACCTTCAGCACCGCCCGGCGCGCGGGAGCCTCGTCGTCCTCCGACTCCGGCGGCAGCGGTACGACGGCCTCCTCGCCGGTGCCCGGCACCCGGCCGAGCACCTTGAGCACGAGACCGGCCACGGTGTCGTAGTCCTCGCCCTCGGGCAGGGGGAAGCCGGTGAGGTCCTCGACCTCGTCGGGCCGCAGCAGCCCCGAGAGGGACCAGCTTCCGTCGCGCCGGAGCCGGCCGCGGTTGCCGAGCCGGTCGTGCTCGTCGGCGATGTCGCCCACGATCTCCTCGATGACGTCCTCCAGCGTGACGATCCCGGCGTGGTCGCCGTACTCGTCGAGGACGATGGCCATCTGGAAGCCGTCCTCGCGCAGCAGCGCCAGCAGCGGGTCGAGGCGGAGGCTGTCGGGCACCACGATCGGCTTGGCCATCAGGTGCTTGACCCGGGCGGTGTCGCGCTCGTGCAGCGGAAGCGCGACGGCGTTCTTGACGTGCACCGTGCCGACGACGGCGTCGTGCTCGTCGAGCACCGGGAACCGGGACATGCCCGTCTCGCGGGTGAGCGCGAGGACCGCGCTGGCGCGGTCGTTGACCTCGAGCGTGCGGGTGCGGACGCGCGGCGTCATGATCTCGCCCGCGGTGCGGGTGCCGAACTCGACGGAGCGCTCCATCAGCTCCGCCGTGTCGGCGTCGAGGGTCCCCTCGTGGGCCGAGCGCTGGATCAGTGACGCCAGCTCGGTCGAGCTGCGCGCCGACCGCAGCTCCTCCTGCGGCTCGACCCCGAGCCGCCGCACGATCGCGTTGGCGCTGTCGTTGAGGACCTTGATCAGCGGGCGCGACACGGCGGTGAACCCCCGCATCGGCCCCTGCGTGATCCGCGCGGTGGCGAGCGGCAGCGCGATGGCGACGTTCTTGGGCACCAGCTCGCCGATCAGCATCGTCACCAGCGTGCTCAGCACCAGCCCGGTCGCGACGGCGACCGGGGTCAGCGCCCCGTCGGGTATCCCGGCGTCGGTCAGCGGCCCGCGCAGGAGGTCGGCGATAGCAGGCTCGGCGAGGAAGCCGATGCCGAGGTTGGTCACCGTGATGCCGACCTGGGCCCCCGACAGCTGGGTCGAGAGCGACCGCAGCGCCTTCTGCAGGCCCACGGCGGCGGCGTCGCCCTCCGCGGCGGCGCGGTCCACCTGGCCGCGGTCGACGGTGACGAAGGCGAACTCCGCGGCCACGAAGAGCCCGCAGGCGATGACCAGGAGGATCGCGAGTCCCAGCAACAGCCAGGCGGTCATCGAGGTCCTTCACGAAGCGGAACGGGAGGTGGCCCCACTCTACCGGCGTCGGTCAGCGGTGCCGCGCCCGGCCGACCTCGGCGTACCAGTCGATGAGGTCGGGGGCGTCCACGCTGCCCGGGTCGAAGGCGCCACCGAGGTCCTTCCCGGCGAGCACCTTCTTCACCGGCACCTCGAGCTTCTTGCCGGTGCGGGTGTGCGGGACGCCGGGCGCCGCGATGACCGCGTCGGGCACGTGGCGGGGCGAGGCATGGGTGCGGACGGCGTCCTTGATCCGGGTCTCCAGGGCGTCGTCGAGCACGACGCCGTCGGCGAGCACCACGAACAGCGGCATCCAGTAGCCGCCGTCGGCCTCCTCCAGCCCGATCACCAGCGCCTCCCGGACCTCGGGCAGCGCCTCGACCGGCTCGTAGATGTCCGCGCTGCCCATCCGGATGCCGTTGCGGTTCAGCGTCGCGTCGGAGCGGCCGTGGATCGCCACCGAGCCGTGGTCGGTGATGGTGATCCAGTCGCCGTGCCGCCAGACGCCGGGATAGGTGTCGAAGTAGGCGTCGCGGTAGCGGGACCCGTCCTCGTCGCCCCAGAAGAACAGCGGCATCGACGGCATCGGCCGGGTGACCACGAGCTCGCCCACCTCGCCGCGCACCGGCCGGCCCTCGGGGTCGAAGGCGTCGAGCGCGACGCCCAGGCACGGACGGCTGAGCTCGCCCGGCCACACCGGCAGCCCCGGGACCGGCCCGACGAAGGCGCTCACCACGTCGGTGCCGCCGCTGATCGAGCAGATCTGCACGTCGGGGCCGAGCTCGCGCTGCAGCGCCTCGTGGCTGGTGGCGGGGAACGCCGACCCGGAGATGCCGACCCGCTTGAGCCGGGACAGGTCGTGGCCGGCCGGGCCGACGCCGGCCTTCTGGCAGGCCGCGACGTAGCCGGGGCTCATCCCCGTCACCGTCACCCCGTGCGCGGCGGCCAGCGCCCACAGCCCGTCGGTGTCCGGCACCGCCGGGCTGCCGTCGTAGGTCACCACCGAGGCGCCGGTGAGCAGGCCCCCGACCACGAAGTTCCACATCATCCAGGACGGCGTGGTGTACCAGAACAGCCGCTCGCCGGGGCCGAGGTCGAAGTGCAGCGCCGCCACCTTCGCCTGCTCCAGCATCGCGCCGCCGTGCCCGTGCACGATGCCCTTGGGTCGTCCCGTCGTGCCCGAGGAGAACAGCACCCACAGCGGGTGCCCGAAGGGCAGCGCGACCGGCTCCAGCTCCGCGGTGCCCGAGACCGCGTCGGTCCACGCCGGTGTGCCGACCTCGAGCGTCGCCCGCAGGCTCGGCAGGGCGTCCTGGAGCTCGGCCACCACGTCGGAGCGGTCGTGCTCCCTCCCGCCGTGGACGTACGACGAGGCGTGCACCAGCAGCACCGGCTCCAGCTGCTCGAACCGGGCCCGAGCGGCCGAGGCGGCGTAGTCCATGCCGCAGACCGACCAGATCGCGCCGATGCTCGCCGCCGCGAGCAGGGCGACGACGGAGTCGGGGGTGTTGGGCAGGTAGCCGACGACCCGGTCGCCCTCGCCCACGCCGAGGGCACGGTAGGCGGCGGCCAGCGAGGCGACCTGTGCCCGCAGCTGGCCCCAGGTGAGCTCGCGGGTGGCCGACGGGTGCTCGGTGACGCCGACGACGGCGACCTCGTCGGCCGGCCGGTCGCGGAACACCGCCGCGGCGTAGTTGACCGTCGCCTCCGGGAACCAGACCGCTCCCGGCAGCCGCTCCTCGGCGAGTGCCGGGCCGGGCAGCGGGTCGCCGACGTGCTCGGCCAGGCACCGCCAGAAGGTGTCGAGGTCGTCGACCGACCAGGCCCACAGGGCGTCGTACTCCTCGGGGGTGGCGGCGGAGAACGACCGGCCCGTCGCCGCCGACGCGGCGCGCGCGAACTCCTCGATGCGGCTCATGGCACGCAGCGTAGTGAGCGCCGTCACTGGAACCTGTTCTCGTTCCCTCGTGAAAGATGGCATCCTCGGCTCACCCCCGTGACCGCGTGCCGGCAAAGGAGCCCGCCATGAAGTTCAACCTCGCCACCGTCTTCGAGACCGTCGCCGACGCCGTCCCGGACCGGGTGGCGCTCAGCTACCAGGGCCGCGACCTCACCTACGCCGAGTTCGACCGGGAGGCGACCCAGGTCGGGCACCTGTTCTCGGGGGCGGGCGTCGCCGCCGGCGAGCACGTCGCGCTCTACCTCAAGAACTGCGTCGAGCACGTCACCGCGATGGTCGGGCTGCTGAAGGTCCGGGCAGTGCCGATCAACGTGAACTACCGCTACACCGACGCGGAGCTGGAGTACCTGTTCACCAACTCCGACTCCGTGGCGGTCGTCGTGGAGGAGGTCGCGCACCAGCAGGCGCTCGCCCGCATCCTCGGGTCGCTCCCCCAGGTGCGCGCCGTCTTCGTGGTCGGGTCGGTCGACGAGGAGCTCGCGGCGGCGGCGGGCGACCGCGGCGTGGACGTCGTCGACTTCGCCTCGTGGTCCGAGCAGTCGGCGGAGCGGGACTTCGAGCCGCGCACCGGCGACGAGCACTACATCCTCTACACCGGCGGCACGACCGGCTACCCCAAGGGCGTCGTGTGGACCCACGACGACCTGTTCCACAAGCCGCTCTCCGGGGGCAATCCGTACGGCGACCCGCACCCCGACCTCGAGGCGATCGCCGCCGCGGCCGTGGCGATGCCGCCGCTGTCGTTCCTGATCGCCGCGCCGCTGATGCACGGCGCGGCGTCGTACGCGATGTTCTTCTACTTCATCTTCGGCGGGCGGCTGGTGATGCTGCGCGACTTCGACCCGAAGCGGATCGTCGACGGCATCGCGCACGACGGGCTGCAGAGCCTGCTCATCGTCGGCGACGCGATGGGCATGCCGCTGGTGGAGGAGATGGAGCGGCGGCAGGACGAGGTGGACTACTCCCCCGTGTTCATGGTCAGCTCCGGCGGTGCGATCTGGTCGCAGGCCTGCCGCGACCGGTTCCGGGCGCTGGTGCCCAACGCGATCCTGCGCGACAACTTCGGCGCCTCGGAGTCGGGCAACGACGGCGAGATCAGCCTCGACGACAACGGCAACCTGCGGGTGCCGGCGACCGACCGGATGCTGGTGGTCGACGACACGCTGACCGAGCTGCCCGCCGGTCCCGACAACGTCGGCCTGATCGCGCGCCTCGGCCCGGTCCCGCAGGGCTACTACAAGGACGAGGAGAAGACGGCGCGGACCTTCCGCACCCTGCCCGACGGTCGGCGCTGCTCGGTGCTCGGCGACATGGGCTACCGCGACCACGACGGGTCGATCGTCTTCCTGGGCCGCGGGTCGCAGTGCATCAACACCGGCGGCGAGAAGGTGTACGTCGAGGAGGTCGAGAACGTCCTCCACGGCCACCCGGGCGTCGCCGATGTGCTGGTCGTGGCCGTGCCCGACCAGCGGCTCGGCGAGCGGGTGGCGGCCGTGGTGGCGCCCCGCGACGGCGTCGAGCCGACGCTCGAGGACATCCAGGATCACGCGCGCGGGTCGCTCGCGGGCTACAAGGTGCCGCGCGACCTGGTGCTGGTGCCGGAGGTCAAGCGGACCCCGGCGGGCAAGGCGGACTACAAGTGGGCCAAGGAGGTCGCCCGGGCCAAGGTCACACCGGTGTCCTGACCCAGCCGACGCCGTGCTCGAGGCGGCGCAGCAGCCGGGCCGGCACGCCGCCGACCACGGCGTGGTCCTCGACCGTGCCGCGGACCACCGACCCGGCGGCCACCACGACGTTGCGCCCGATGGTCGTGCCGGGGAGGATCATCGCGCCGTGGCCGATCCAGGACCCGGAGCCGATGCTCACCGGCTGGTGCTCCCCGAACTGCAGGCCCACCGGCACCGACGGGTCCTGGTAGCCGTGGCTGGCGTCGGAGACGAACACGTCCTGCCCGAACCACACGTCGTCGCCGATCGAGATCGACTCGTGGGCGGTGATGCAGACCCGCGCGCCGAGCACGCACCGGTCGCCGATCACGAGGCCCCGCTCGGGCATGACCACCTGGGTCGGGCCGTAGCCGACCGAGAGGGTCGAGTACTTGCCGATCAGGGTGTCCTGGCCGACGTGGATCGACCCGGTGCCGAACAGCGTGCCGAGCGGGAACGCCAGGCAGCTGCCGGGGCCGAAGGAGCCGAACTCGTCGGCCAGCGCGGTGCCCGGCGAGACGTCGCCGACCCGCTCCAGCCAGCGCCACGCGGCGTGGACGGAGCGGTTGACCAGACGGCGTGGGGACGGCACCGGGCGAGGTTACCGAAACGCAACGTTCCGGGGCCTCCGCGGGTTCGTCCGGCGCCTCCGCGCAGCCCTAGCATTCGCCCGTGCAGAACCCCGACGTCATCGCCTACTTCGCGGACGACCCGAGCCGCGTCTACCAGCTCCTGCAGTGGATCCCCGTGCTCGAGCGGCTCGATGACAGCCATCCCGTCGCGGTCGTGACCCGCGACCCCGACACCGCGGCGGCGGTCACCGAGCGCACCTCGCTGCCGGTGCACTGCGCGCCCGGGTTCGCCGAGCTGGCTGAGCTGTACGACGAGCTGTCGGCCAAGGTCGTGCTCTACTGCAACAACTCCATGCTGAACTTCAACTCGCTGCTCGACGGTCGGATGCTGCACGTGCACATCAACCACGGCGAGAGCGACAAGCAGAGCATGGTCAGCAACAACGCCAAGGCCTACGACCGGGTCTTCGTCGCCGGCGAGGCGGCCGTGCAGCGCCACCGCGCGGCCCTCATGGAGCTCGACGAGCGGAGGCTGGTGCGGATCGGCCGCCCGCAGCTCGACCTGCGCCCGGCGCCCCTGCTCCCGGCGAGCCCCGGGCGTCGTACCGTCCTCTACGCGCCGACGTGGGAGGGCGACGCGGAGTACAACGACTACACCTCGGTCGACGTCCTCGGCCCCGAGATCGTGCGGGCGATCCTGGCGGTGCCTGACGTGCGGGTGGTCTACAAGCCGCACCCGAAGGTCCTCACCAGCCTGACCCCGGCCATCCGCGACGGGCACCAGGCGATCCTGGACCTGGTGGAGCGGGCGGCCGAGCAGGAGCCCGACGCCGGGCACGCGGCGGTCTGGCAGGGCGACATCCTCGCCGTCTTCCCGGGCTGCGACGCGATGGTCACCGACGTCTCCTCCGTCGGCCTGGACTGGCTGTACCTGCAGACCGACAAGCCGATCGTGATCACCGACCGCCACCACGACGCCGAGCGGCTCCGCCAGGAGGTGCCGGTCAGCCGCTGCGCCGACGTGGTCGACGCCGACAACCTCGGCGACCTGACCGCCCTGCTGGCGGCGCGGCTGGACCACGACGAGCACGGGATGGCGCGGGTCGCCATGCGGCACCACTACTTCGACGACATCGGGGTGGGCGACAGCACCGTGCGGTTCGTCGCGGCGGTCCGCGAGCTGGTCGAGCTGCGCGACCGGCTGCAGGGGCTGCACGGCGGAGCTGTCGGCGCCGCCTGAGAGGCTCGGGTCGTGTCCGACACGCAGGCGGTCTACGCCGCCGAGGAGCTCTTCCGCAGCTGGCTCGACGCGGCCCGCCGGTCGCCCGGCGAGCCGGTGCGGGTGCGGATGGGCGACCAGGTGCGCGAGCTGGAGCCCGAGGTCGAGCCGCGGTTCACCGACCCCGCACACATCCAGGACTACGTCGACAAGGTGCTGGCCCACCTCGGCGAGGAGGTCCCGGTCGCCGTCCGCGCCCGCCGCGGCCACACGGTGGCCCACTACGAGCGCCACGAGCTGCCGGAGCGTGGGGTGATCGCCATCCCGCCGCGCGAGATCGGCGGCGCCTGGTCGCTGCGGGGCGCCGTGGTGCTCCACGAGATCGCCCACCACCTGGCCGACGACGACGGGCACGGCCAGGAGTTCCGCACCACGTTCCTGCGCCTGCTGGAGGACCTCGGCATGCCGGTGCAGGCCGACCTGCTCCACACCGCCTACCGCACCAGCGGCCTGGACACCGGCGTCGACGGCGAGGACCGCACCCTGCTCCGGATCGGCCGGCTGCTCCGGCAGGCCGAGCGCACCACCAACCAGGCCGAGCGCGACGCGTTCTTCGCCAAGGCGCAGGCCCTCGCCACCCGCCACCAGATCGCGCTCGCCGTCGCGCGGGCGTCCGCGAGCGCCGAGGAGCGACGCGAGGACCCGACCTGGGAGACGGTGCTGATCGGCGAGAGCGGCAAGCGCTCGCTCGCCCGCTACGTGCGGCTGGTGCTCGAGATCGCTCGCGCCAACGACGTCCGGGTGGCGATCTACACCAGCAACACCCGGGTGACGCTCTACGGGTTCCCCTCCGACATCGCGGTGGTGAAGGCGCTCTACGCCTCGCTGGTGACGCAGATGGTGGCCGACGCGGACGCCCACCTGCGGTCCGGCGCCCACAAGCACGACACCCGCCTCGTCTGGGACGACCGGCGGCGGGCCTGGCTGCAGAAGCCCGTGCACGGCTCCACCGCGCGGGCCGCCTTCTACGAGGCGTGGGCCGACCACGTCGGCGAGCGGCTGCAGTCGGCGCGCGACGAGACCCGACGAGCCGCCATCCGCGCCGACACCTCGGCGGAGGGGCCGGACGACTCGGGGGCGGCGCCGACGTCCACGGAGCTGGCGATCCGGGCCCGAGAGGTCGAGGTCGTCGACTACTTCGCCCACATGCAGGCCGAGCACGGCATCCGCGGCACCTGGAAGGGCGCCGCGACGGCCGGGCACGCCGCGCCGGGGTCCCACGAGGCCGGCGTCCGCGCGGCGGCCCGCGCTCGGCTGGGCACCGAGCGGGAGCTGCGCGGTCGGTGACCCGGCTCAGCCCACCAGCACGCCGTCGGGGGTGCGCGTGAGGTGGAGCGCCGTCCCGGCGCCGACCACGCGCGGGGCCCCGGCGCCGTCGACCACGAGGGCGGTGTGCTCGTCGACGGCCCACGCCTCCTCGACGAGGGCGGAGCGGACGGCGTGCACGGCACGGGACACGGTGCCCCACTGGGCGGCGTGCACGTCGACGGCGAACGGCACCCGGCCGAGCCCGTCGACGACGGTCACCTCCTGAAGGTCCTCCGAGGCGTCCTCCGAGCACACCTCCATGCCGCCGAGGAGCCAGCCGCCGGTGATCGCCCGGGAGGCGGCGATCGCCGCACCCGCGGAGAACCCGGCATAGGGCAGGGCCGCGAGGGCCTCGCGGGCCGGCACCACGAGCTCGGCGTACAGCGGAGTGAGGCCGCCGGCGACGAAGACGCCCGCCGCACCGCTGACGTCCTCGGCGGTCAGCGGGCGGCCGTCCACCACGACCACCGGCCGCACCGCGGCAGCGTCGCCGAGCACGCCCCGCCACCGGTCGAGGTCCACCCCCTCGCCCTCGTCGGCGACGACACAGGCCACCTCGCCGCCGCCCACCGCCTCGAGGAACGGCCCGAGCGCCTGCCGCACCCTCGCCTCGTCGCGACCTCCGCCCACCAGCACCGTGACCGTCATGCGGGCGAAGGTATCGCCCGGGTCGCGGCGAACGAAGCGCGGTAGCGGCGCGGCGAGACGCCGGTCGCCTGCACGAAGGCGGTCCGGAAGCTCGCCGGCGAGCCGTAGCCCACCCGGTAGCCGATCCGGTCGATCGGGAGGTCCGTCGACTCGAGCAGCTCCCTGGCCACCGCGACGCGCTCCCCCGTCACCCAGCGCATCGGGGTGGTGCGGACGTCGTGCTCGAAGCGGCGAGCCAGCGTGCGCGCGGACATCCCCGCCGCCGCACCCAGCTCGGCCAGCGTCACCGGGCGGTCGATCCGCTCCCGCAGCCACGCGCGGAGCTGGTCGAGCCAGCCCGCCGCGTCGTCCATCGGCTCCGCGGCGACGTACTGCGCCTGGTCGCCGTCGCGGTGCGAGGCGATGACCATGAAGCGGGCGATGGCGTTGGCCGCCTGCTCGCCGTGGTCCTGTCGGATGAGGTGGAGGCAGAGGTCGAGCCCGGCCGCCGACCCGGCGCTCGTCAGCACGCCGTCGTCGACGTAGAGAGCGCGGGCGTCGACCCGGACCGCCGGGTACCTCCGCTGCAGCAGGTCGGCGTGCCGCCAGTGCGTGGTGGCACGCCGGCCGTCGAGGAGGCCGGTCTCGGCGAGGGCGAAGCTGCCGGTGCACAGCGACGCGATCCGGGCGCCCCGCGCCGAGGCCTCCTGCAGGGCGGCGACGAGGGGCGCGCCGACCGGCTCCGCCGGCGGCACGGCCGGCACCAGCACGGTGTCGCTCTCGGCGACGGCGGAGAGCGGGCGGTCCGGCGTGAGCCGGGCGCCGGTGCTGGTCCGGACGCCCCGACGGTCACCGCAGAGGGTGACGTCGTAGAGCGGACCGTCGGCGCGGTCCCAGGGATAGCCGAGGGTCTCCAGCGGCATGCCGATCTCGAACAGCGTCATGCCGTCCACGAGCGGGATCGCGACCGTCGGTCGAGCGGTGACCATGTGGCAAGATGATAGCGAAGTATGGCGATCTTGCCACTCCTTCACGGGCGTCGGCGGTGCCACGGTGGAGCCATGGACCTCCGACGACTGCTCAGCTCCGCGGCATCGATCGCGCGCCGCTTCGCCGCCGGGATCGACGCCGGCTCGGCGATCCGGCACGGGCGCTCGGTGCCGCGCGACCACCCGGCGCGACGGTGCACCGGACCGGTGTGAGCGGCGGGGGTCCGGCCTAGCCCGGCTGGCCGGTGTTGCGGGACAGCGCCTGCCGCCGCCGCCGACCACCGAGACCGCGGGCGGCCTCGCCGACGACGAACCGGGTGGCGGCGGCCACGGCGCTAAGCGCCGGGTCGGGGTCCCGGCCGGCGCCCATCCGGCCGATCTGCGCCTCGTACCACTCCGACTCCCCGGCCAGGCCGGCGACGGTGGGCAGCTTGTAGCGGGGCAGCGGACCGCCGTCCTCGCCGCCGACGAGCCGGGCGGTCAGCCCGGGGTCGATCGCGAGCGGGCGACCGAGGCCGACCAGGTCCACCCCGCCGTCCTCGAGCAGGGCCGCCATCGCCGCCCTCGTCCGAATGCCGCCGGTCAGCATCACCGGCACGTCCCGGGCCGCGGAGCGCGCCCGCCGGGCGAAGCCGGCGAAGTACGCCTCCTTGACCGTCCCGTTGCCGGCGCGGGCGCCGGCGAGCTCCGACACCTCCCCGAACAGGGCGGGGTTCTCGTAGGTGCCGCCCGAGATCTCCAGCAGGTCGACGCCCTCGTCGACCAGGCGGCGGACCACCTGCTCGGCGTCGTCCTCGGTGAAGCCACCGTGCCGGAAGTCGGAGGAGTTCAGCTTCACCGAGACGGTGAAGCGGTCGCCGCCGGCCGCCCGCACCGCGCGGACCGCCTCCAGCAGCGCCGTCGCCCGGCCACCCAGGTCACCACCCCACCGGTCGGTGCGCCGGTTGACCCGCGGCGAGAGGAACTGGGCGAGCAGGTAGCCGTGGGCCGCGTGCACCTGGACGCCGTCGAGTCCCGCGTCGGCGCACATCCGGGCCGCGGTTGCGAAGCCGTCGATCACGGCCCGGATCTCCGCGTCGTCCAGCGCGCGCGGCCGCGCGAAGAGGCCTGCCATCCGGACCGCGCCGGCGTCGGCGCTCGGTGCCACGGGCCGCGAGGCGACGAACCGGTTCGTCTGCCGGCCCGGATGGTTGAGCTGCGCCAGCACGGGTGAGCCGGCGGCCGCCTGGCGGATCCGCGCCAACCGGGCGACGTCGAGGTGGCGGTCGGCGACGATGTTGCGGGTGCGCTCGAGGTACCGGCGATCCACCATCAGGTTGCCGGTGACGAGCAGACCACCGGCCGCGCCCGCGGCCCAGCGCCGGTAGAGCCGCTCGTGGGCGGCCGTCGGCTGGTTGTCGGCGTCGGCGAGGTTCTCCGTCATCGCCGCCTTCACGATCCGGTGCGGGAGCACCAGTCCGCTCGGCAGGGTCAGCGGATCCTCGATGCGGGCCACGGTTCCTCCTGGCGCGGGACGGAGACGACGGGCCCCGGACGTCCGGAGCCCCCGGCCATGATGGCGTACCCCGCCTCCGCGCCGCGCGGCGGTGCCGACGGGTGTGCCCGGAGCAGCGATGGGCACCGCCATGGCATCCCGGGACAGCAGGAGGACGCATGGAGGACGGGCCCAGCAAGGAGACGGCCGAGCCGTTGGTGAGGTCGCTGCGGAGCACGGTCGGCAGGGAGAGCACGACGTTCGGCTTCTCCATCCTCGCCACGGTGACCTTCGGGATGCTGACGTCCACGCACGGCCCACCGAGCACGCTGCGGGTCTTCGGGTACGCCGTGGGCGCGGTGATGTCGTTCACGATCCTCGAGGGACTGCTGTCCCACGGCTTCCGGCTGCCGATGCCGCAGCACGCCACCCAGACGCTCACCCTCGGCACCAGCCTCAACGTGGTTTCGGTGGTCGGCGCCCTCGCCCTGGCCTGGGCCTTCGCGGAGGCCACCAGCGGTCTTCTGGCCTGGGCGGGCGCGCCGCTGGTCGCCGGGACCGCCTACCTGCTGCTGGAGAGCCTCGAGGAGGCGGCGGCCGAGCGGGTGCTGGTCGCATCGGGCGACGGGGACGCCGAGGCCACGACGAACCAGGACTCGTGAGACCGCGTCGCCAGCGGTCAGGTCGGCCCTGGTGAGCTCTGCGGCCGGATGTCCTTCTCCACGAACTGGCGAGCCACCACGACGTCGGTGGAGGAGTGGGCGAGGATGGACAGGCTGACGGTGAGCGCGGTCAGGTGGAACAGCTCGTCGGCGAGGTCGATGCCGGACTCCAGCACGAGCAGCCCGTAGACGACCGAGGCGAACCCCTTCGGACCGAACCACATGGCGGCCGCCTGCTCCCGCAGCCCCAGTCCCGAGCCGAGGAACGACAGTCCGAGCGCGGCCGGACGGGCGACGACCAGGGCGAGGACGGCGAAGGCCCAGCCCGTCCAGGCGATCTCCTCGACCAGGAACGTGGGAGTCATCAGGGCGGCGAAGACCAGGATCGCGAGCAGCTTCAGCTGCTCGGCGATCAGCTCACCGAGCTGTTCGAACTCGTGCCGGAACTCCTCGGACATCGTCGCGACCGTGGTGCCGGCGGCGAAGGCGCCGAGGAAGAGGTTGGCGTGCGTCGTCAGGCACAGGCCGAGGACCAGGAGCCCGACGGCCGCCGGCAGCAGGGGCTGGAGGTGCTTGACGGCGGAGAAGAACCGCAGCCGCTCCAGCCGCAGCACCAGCCACGGCACCGCGACGCCGATCACGACGCCCAGGGCCAGCTCCGTCACCAGCGTCCAGCCGCCCGCCTCCGCACCGCTCGCGGCAGCGATGACCACCAGCACGACGGGCAACGCCAGGCCGTCGTTCACACCGGACTCGACGTTCAGCAGGCGGCGCAACCGTGGCGGCACCTCACGACGCCCGACGATGGCCGCAGCGAACACCGGGTCCGTGGGCGAGAGCACCGCCCCGAGCAGGAGGGACTCCAGCCAGGGCAGGCCGACCACCCAGTGCGCCAGGGCCGCGGTGATCATCAGCGTGAGCGGCAGGCCGAGCACCAGGGCGCGGCCGGGCAGCCGCCAGGCGCGCCGGAGATCCTTCAGCCCGGCCCGCATCCCGTCGCTGTACAGCACCGAGAACAGCGCGAGCTCGGCGAGCACCGACACGGCAGGGTCGCCGGACTGCACGTCGAGCACGCCGAACACGCCGGGACCGAGCAGGAACCCCGCGACCAGGAACAGCACCGCTGTCGACAGCACCGTCCGGTTGGCGAGCTCGGAGAGCAGCACGGCCGCCACGAGCAGAGCGGAGAAGGACACCACGAGGATCGGAATGTCCATCACATGCCCTGTCTGTCGCGGTCGCCACCGCCACGCGAACCGGCTTCGACCTGTCGTCTCTGCGCAGGTCGAAGCCGGTCCTTCGGTCGGGCTGACAGGATTTGAACCTGCGACCCCTTGACCCCCAGTCAAGTGCGCTACCAAGCTGCGCCACAGCCCGAAGCCCCGTCCCGGATCACCGTTCGGGGCGGACGGAACACTACCGCAGCGGACAGACCGAGCCCGAATCGGCTCCGGTGGCCGCGTGTCAGCGGAAGTCGCGCGAGGACTGCCGGGCCTGCAGGGCGGCCCCCGCTCCGGGGAGCACCGTGTCGAGGGGCTCGACCCGGTCGGCGACGAGGTTGGTGACGCCGTCCTCGCTCTCGACCTTGCCGCGGATCACGACCGCGACCCGGTTGCGCGCCGCCTGCCGATGGGCCCGCATCACGCCCTGGGAGCAGACGACGTTGAGCATCCCCGTCTCGTCCTCCAGGTTGAGGAAGGTGACTCCCCCGGCCGTCCCTGGCCGCTGCCGGTGGGTGACCAGGCCGGCGACGTGCACCCGGCGTCCGGACTCGACCTGGGCGAGGTCGGCCACCGCCCGCACCCCCGCCGCGGCCAGCGGCTCGCGGAAGTGCTGGATCGGGTGGACGTCGGTGGAGATCCGGGTGGACCAGAGGTCGGCCATGGTCACCTCCATCGCACTCATCCCCGGCAGCGTCGGAGGCGGCGGCGCCGGCGTGCTCCCCGGCAGCTGGCCCTCGCGCTCGGAGTAGCCCGCCATCCACAGCGCCTGCCGCCGGTCCATGCCGAACCCGTCGAACGCGCCCGCGGTCGCCAGCGCCTCCATCTGGGCGGCGGTGAGGCCGGCGCGCCGAGACAGGTCGCGGAGATCGGAGTACGGCGCCTCCGCGCGCATCGCGACGATGCGCCGGGCGAGCTCGCTGCCGATCCCCTTCACCTCGTCGAGCCCGAGCCGCACGGCCAGCCCGGCGTCGTACCGATGCCGGTCGGTGGCGCGGGGCTCGCAGGGCTCGAGGCCGGCCTGGGCGCCGGAGAGGGCGAGGTCGGGGCGGCGTACCTCGACGCCGTGGCGGCGGGCGTCGGCGACCAGCGACTGCGGCGAGTAGAAGCCCATCGGCTGGTTGCGCAGCAGGCCGGCGAGGAAGGCCGCCGGGTAGTGGAGCTTGAACCACGAGGAGGCGTAGACGAGCAGCGCGAAGCTGAGCGAGTGCGACTCGGCGAAGCCGAACCCGGCGAACGACAGGATCTTCACGTAGATCGCGTCGGCGTGGTCGCCGGTGATGCCCTTGCGGGCCATGCCGGCGTACAGCTTCTCCTTGATCCGCTCGATCCGCTCGATGCCGCGCTTGGAGCCCATCGCCCGGCGGAGCAGGTCGGCGTCGTCGCTGGTGCAGTCGCCGAGGGTCACCGCCATCGCCATCAGCTGCTCCTGGAAGAGCGGGACGCCGAGGGTGCGCTCGAGCACGGGCCGCAGCGAGGGATGGTCGTAGGTGACCGGCTCCTTGCCGGTGGCCCGGCGGATGTAGGGGTGCACGGCGCCGCCCTGGATGGGGCCCGGACGGATCAGCGCGATCTCGATCGCCAGGTCGTAGAAGCAGCGCGGCTTGAGCCGCGGCAGGGTGCCGATCTGGGCCCGCGACTCGACCTGGAAGACGCCGATCGAGTCGGCGCGGCACAGCATGTCGTAGACCTCGGGCTCCTCCTTGGGGATCGACTCGAGGGTCCAGCGGCGGCCGGTGTGCTCGTCGATCAGGCGCATCATGTGGTCGAGCGCGCCGAGCATGCCGAGACCGAGCAGGTCGAACTTGACCAGCCCCATCGACTCGCAGCCGTCCTTGTCCCACTGCAGCACCGTGCGTCCCGGCATCCGGGCCTTCTCGATCGGGCACACCTCCCCGATCGGGCGCTCGGTCAGCACCATCCCGCCGGAGTGGATGCCGAGGTGGCGCGGGGCGCCCATCAGCTCCTCGGCGAGGTCGACGACCTGCTCGGGGATGCCGAGGCCGCGTTCGACCTCCTTGCCCCAGCCGTCGATCTGCTTGGACCAGGCGTCCTGCTGTCCCGGCGAGAAGCCGAGCGCCTTCGCCGCGTCGCGCACCGCCATCCGGGGCCGGTAGCTGATCACGTTGCAGACCTGGGCGGCGTTGCGGCGGCCGTAGGTGTCATAGACCCACTGGATGACCTCCTCGCGGCGGTCGGAGTCGAAGTCGACGTCGATGTCGGGCTCCTCCTCACGGTGCTCGGAGATGAACCGCTCGAACGGCAGGTCGTAGAGGACGGAGTCGACCGCAGTGATCCCGAGCGCGTAGCAGACGGCCGAGCTGGCGGCCGAGCCGCGGCCCTGGCAGAGGATGCCGCGACCGCGGGCGAACGCGACGATGTCGTGGACGATGACGAAGTAGCCCGCGAAGTCCTTGCGGCAGATGACCTCGAGCTCCTTCTCCACCCGCTCGCGGGCACGCTGCTCGAGGTCACGCCCGGCGTAGCGCTCGGCGAAGCCGCGCTCGGTCAGCTCGCGCAGCCAGGTGCTCGGGGTGTGGCCCCGCGGGATCCCCTGCTTGGGCAGCTTGGGGGACGCCTTGCGGAGGTCGAACGCCAGCTCGCCGGCGAGCTCCACGGACCGGTGCACCGCGTCCGGGCGGTGGGCGAACCTGCGCAGCATCTCCTCGCCGCTGCGCAGGTGGGCGCCGCCGGAGAGGTCGAGCCAGCCGTCGAGCTCGGCGATGCTGCGGCGAGCCCGGACGGCGGCCATCGCGGCGGCGAGCCTGCGGCCGTCGGGCGTGGCGTGGTGGACGTTGCCGGTCGCGACGACGGGGAGCCGCCGGTCGTCGGCGATCCGCGCCAGCAGGTCGTTGACCTCGTCGGCCCCGGGGTGGTCGCCGGCGATCAGCTCGACCACGACGTTGTCACGCCCGAACCGGTCGACGAGGCGGTCGAGCTCGCCGGCGGCCGCGAGCGGGCCGTCGCGATGGAGGGTCTGCCGCACGGCACCCTTGCGGCAGCCGGTGAGGACCATCCAGTGGTCGCGGCCGCAGTCGGCCAGCTCGTCGAGGTCGTAGACCGGGCTGCCCTTCTCGGACGCGCGGAGCCCCGCCTCGGTGATCGCCCCCGAGAGCCGGTGGTAGCCCTCGACACCGCGCGCGAGGACCAGCAGGTGGCTCCCGCCGGGGTCGGGCACGCCGTTCTGCGCACCGTCGAGGCCGAGGGAGAGCTCTGCGCCGTAGACCGTCGGCATCCGGTAGTCGGTGCCGGCCTCGGCGAACAGCGGCGCGCCGGCGAAGCCGTCGTGGTCGGTGAGCGCGACGGCACTCAGCCCGAGCCGGGTGGCCTCCTTGACGAGGTCGGCCGGGGAGCTCGCCCCGTCGAGGAAGCTGAAGTGGCTGTGGCAGTGCAGCTCGGCGTACGGCGTGGCCTGCTCGGGCCGGGTGATCTCCACCGGCTCGCCGCGCGGCCGCTTGCGCCGCGAGACCGGGGCCTCGAGGGCGGCCGGGGCGCGCCCGGACAGGCGGCGCTCCAGCTCGCTCCACGGGACGGGTGGGTTGTTCCAGCCCATGGCGCAGCCTCAGGCGATGAGGGTGAACACGCCGGGACGGGTGCGGACGAAGCGTGGCTCGCGCCATCCCACCGGCGGCGGGACGGTGGACAGGTAGCGGTGTCCGCTCGGGGTGATCGTCTCGACCCGATGTCGCTCCCCTGGTCGGGTGGCGACCTGCTGGCTCCACCCGGTGGCCTGCTTGGCGTGGTTGCAGGCCTCGCACAGCCCTTGACCGTTCGCCTCGGTCGTCCTCCCGCCCTCGTCGACCGGGACGACGTGGTCACAGTGGCGGACCGGCGCATCGCACCAGGGGGTGCTGCAGATGCCGAGGCCGCGCTGGGCCAGGAAGGTGGCGAGACCTTCGGGGAAGGAGCGCTGCCTGCTGGTCATCGCGACCAGCCGGCCCAGCGGGTTGACGTAGAGCTTGCGGAACCAGGCACCGACCCCTGCGTCGAGGCCGCGGCTGACGAGCAGCCGGGCCACCTCCGCCGGAACCACCTCCGGCGGGACACCGTCAGCCGAGACCTCCGCCGGCGCGTGACCGCCGGCGAGCGCGGTGTCGGCGACCGTGATGTTGACGCAGACCGGGACGGGCGGCGGCGGGACCTGCTCCCCGCCGGAGCTGCCGGCTCCCGACAGCGGCAGGCCGGTGATCCGGGCGACCATGAGGTCGGACATGAGCTGACCCTTCGACCGCGGGTCCCCCGCGGCGCGCATCGCCGCCGCCTCCTTGGTGAGGGCGGCGATGACCGCGACACCCTGCGCGACCGGGAGGAGCCCCGTCACGTAGGTCATCGTGTCGGGCGCCGGCCGGATCGAGACGTGCCGGTCAGCCTCGGCGCGGCGCGCGCGGCGCGCGACCGCCGCCGGGTCCAGCTCGGCCACCATCCGCCTCACCCGCGTCAGGAGGCGCCGGGCACCCTCGCCTGCCAGGACGGCCGGGTCAGCGAAGAGCTCCTCGTCCACGAAGAGCCGCTGCTCGGCGCTCAGGCATCCCGTCTCCCGGGCGACGAGCAGGGCCCGGAACTCGTCGAGGCCGCCGTCCTTCAGCCGGGCCAGGGCGTGCGGCATCTCGGCGTGGAGCACCTTGGCCAGGCCGAGGTGGACCTGACCTCGGTGGGGCGACTCCCGCCGCGCCAGGGCGACCTCCGCCGCGATGCCGCGGCCCTGCCGGGCGGCCGGAACCCCGGCCGCGGCCTGCTCGGACCGACGGACCGCGTCGAACGCCACCGTCGCCTCGGCCTGCACCGCGCCGATGGCAGACTTGAGCTCCTCGAGCGCGGCGATGACATCGACCAGCTCGTGGGAGCCCTGGGGCAGCCGGCCGCCGACCAGGGAGTCACGAAGCTCCCTGACCTGCTCGGCGTTGAGGACGGCGTCCATGGACCGATTCTAGTCGAACACGTGTTCGAACGGAAGAATCTTGCCGCTGTTTTCGAGCGAGATCTAACGATCGCCCCGCTCGGGCACGATGCCCGAGCGACCCTCCCACGAGCCGTGCTCGGAGAGCGCGCGGAACCGGAAGGTCGCGAACTCGTGGTGGAAGTCGCGCCGCTCCCGCTCGCGCATCGCCGCGGCGTGCCGGGCCGGCTCGGACACGTCCGAGCGTCCGTGCACCATCTCGACCATCACGCGCACGCTCCGCCACACCGAGAACGTCGAGACCGTCCGCGGCGGGCGGAGGCCGGCGAGCGCGAGCGTGACGCCGGGATGGTCCCGCACGAGCCGCTCCACCGGCCTGCCGTGCCGGAGGAAGCGGGGGATCTCGGGGATCCGCATCCGGGCGAGCGTGACCGCCACGACCGGCTCGTCCCGCTGCCACTCGCCGGCGCGCTCGGGGAGCCCCGGGAGCGCGGCGATGCTCGACCAGCGACGCATGAACTCCAGCCGCACGTGCCATCCGCCCGCGAGCTCGCGTCCGAGCGGGTTGCGGGCCAGGAACCGGTCGAGGGCCGCTTCGTCGTGCCACTGCGCGAAGACGGCCAACCGGCCCAGCTGCAGCCGGTCGCGCGACACGACCGGTGCGCCGAGCCGCATGAGCGCGAGGCACTCGGCGTGGTCGAGGCCGGGGACGGTGGCCGGTGACGGCGGTCGCAGGAGGGCCCTCGTGCCGACCCTGCGCGGCACCTCGGCGAGGTGGAAGCTGTGGATCGTCACGACGCACGCTCGAGCTTGTAGTGCAGCCGCACCGCCGAGGCACCCCAGAGCCGCAGCTCGTGGTCGGTGCGCAGGGTGCCGTGGGGATCGACGTACAGGTGGAAGGTCTCGTGCAACGGCACCCTCGCCGCGTGCGCGCCCGAGCCGCGTACGACGACGTAGGCCCCGTCGTCGCCGAACCGGCCGCTCGGCGACTCCAGGAGGAGCGCCCCGTCGCCGACGACCGAGGGACGGAGGAAGACCTGGACGTTGCCCGACTCGAGCGGGAAGGCGACATGGACGCTGGGACGGTCGGCGCCGGGAAGGGTCCGCGCGGAGTACGCGCCGCTGAACACCGGCCGGCCACTCCCGCGCAGCGTCCGGGTCCACGCCGCTGCGACCTGGGTGCCGTGGCCGTCCAGGATCGGCGTGACGCGGCTGTCCATCCCGCGTGCGACGTCGAGCGGACGCATCGGCAGCGCGAGCTGCTCGACGCGACGGCCCCACAGGCGGGAGACCAGCTCACCGAACAGCCAGAACGCCGGAGACCAGCCGGTCCACACCTCCATCCGCCATGACGCGGTGTGCTCGTAGAAGCTGCGGACCAGGGGGTGCAGGCGTTGCGCGTCGAACCCCTGGCCCGTCGAGTACGGACATCGACGGCAGCAGCCCGGCCTGCGGGTCGTCCGGCCCCAGCGCGCCTCCATGCCGCGCCGCCTCGGCCTCGAGCCACTCGGTGCTCACCCGCGCCGACCGGCTCACCGGCGCGGCCAGCCACCGCTCCCGGCCGTCGAGGTCGATGCGGCGCCCGGTGACCTGCCAGAACTTCCGGGACCCGAGATCCAGCAGGTGCGGCACGGCCCGCATTCTGCCTCAGCCGCGACCCCGGCGCTGGCCCGGCGCCCGGGCCGCGCGCTCAGCCGTCGACCTCGACCGGCTGCCGCAGGATGGTCCGGAGCCTGGCCGGCTCCACCCGGCGCGGGTCGCTCAGGTAGATCTCGTGGTGCTTGCCGGTCATCCGGAGGCCGGCTTCCGGGATGAACACGTCGTGCAGCTGCGCGAGCACGGCGGCCTCGTCGTCGTACGGGCCGAGGTGGAGGGTCTGGACGCAGCGGCCCTCGTCGAGGGTCTCGAGCCGGACCTGGTCGAGGGCGTCCGGTGGCTCCGCCTTCTGCGCCACCTTCGCGACGGCGTCGTGGAACATCGGCTCCGTGATCCAGTCGGGCGTCAGGATCATGACCGTCCAGTCCCACTGCGACTTGTCGCGCGCGGAGGTGAACGCCGCCATGTCGGAGGCCCACCACAGGGCCTCCAGCGGCGGGACGACGTAGTCGCGGCCGAGGTCGAGCTTGTTGGCGAACTTCAGCGTGTAGGCGACGGGATACAGGGCGGCGAGGGCGGCGGCGTAGTCCGGGGACGTGTTCGGGTCGCCGTGCCCGTCGACCATGACGTACTGCAGCGGCGGCACGTCGACCACCCGGAACTCGCCGTGGCGGGCGCGGTAGCAGTCGAGTGTCTTCTTGAAGTCGGTCTTCACGTGGTGGCTCCTGGTCGCGGTCCATTGTGGCCTCGCTCAGTCGTACGCCGCCTCCACCTCCCACTCCCCCACGCCGGTGCCGGTGTCGCGCCACGTCAGCAGCCACGCCCGCCCGTCGACGCCGACGACCTGGAACCGCGCGGCCCGACCACCGGCGTCGGGACCCAGCCACCACGACTCGTCCACCGGCCACGGGCCCGCCCACGACGCCACGGGCACCCAGCGGTGGACCCGGAACCGCCACGGCGCAGCCGTCACCTGGCCGCGGGTGCTCACCGCGACCGGGCTGCCGGTCTCGTCGACCACCTCCGCCGCGACCGACTCGGCGAAGACCCGTGCCGGAGCGGGACCGGGGATCCGTCCGGGCCACGGCCGGTCGACCGGGCGCAGCCCGACCGCGCGCTCGCCCCACGGCACCAGGGCCTGGCGGTCGGCCGCCCCGCGTCCGCCCTGCAGCACGGGCACCCGTACGGCGTCGTAGCCGACCATCGCCTGGACGCGGGCCACGCCGCGGACGACCTGGTCGTCGGCACCGCCGCCCCACAGCCCGTCGGCGTGGTCGCCGGCCGGCTCGACGGTGTCGGGGAGGAACCGGACCCGCTCGACCGGGGCGCTGATCGTGGCGCCCAGCGACCTGCGGCTGCGCAGGCCGGACGACGCCATCCCGGCCTGGAGCTGCCAGTGCACCCGGTCGACGAGGTCGCGGGAGGTGAAGCAGCGCGGGTGCAGCCAGGTGCGGGCCGAGACACCCACCCCGGGAGTGCCGTCGGACCGGCTCTCGAACTCCGCCTCGACCCGCACCGCCGTCGCCACCAGCTGCCGGTCGGCCAGGCCGGCCACGAAACGCTCGGCCGTGGTGCGCACGCTGAAGGTCACTGCCTCGGCCGAGTCGAGGGGTGGCTCGAAGGCGATCTCGCACGCCAGCTCGGGGGGAGGCGTCCGGGAGGCCAGCCGGGTGACCTCCGTGCCGCGCACCCGGCGCCACACGTCGGCGCCGTAGGAGCCGAACCGGTTGGTCACCTCGGCCGCAGAGAGCGCGGCCAGCTCACCGAGCCGGACCAGCCCGAGCCGGCGCAGCAGGTCGGCGAGCTCAGCCCCCTCCTCGCCGTCGTCGGCGAGCACCGTCACCGGAAGGTCGCGCAGGAACTCCGCGGAGCCACCCGGCGGCACCACCTCGCACCCCTGCGGCGGCGCCAGGCGGGCCGCGCGCTCGGCGGCGTAGAGGTCGTCGGCGACACCGAACCGGCAGTCCCACACACCGGCGCCGACGAGGTGCTCGGCCACCAGTGCAGCAGCTGCCTGCTCGCCGTCGAGGCCGCCCCGCGCGAAGTAGCGCCCCGGCGCCGGCACGGCCAGCAGCCCCGGCCGCAGCGGCGCCACCCCCGGCCGGACCTCCTCGACCGCCGCCAGGACCGGCTCGAACCAGCGGGCGTCGCGGTCGGGGTTGGCCGCCAGCAGCACCAGCTCCGGGCAGCGGGCCTGGGCGTCGCGCCGGCGCTGGCCTCGGCGCACGCCCTCCTCCCGGGCCGCGTCGTTGCAGACCACCACCCGGTTGTTGGCGAGCACGGCGGCCGGTGCCCTGGCAGCGACCGGCCCCGCCGACCCGGTCGACCCGGTCGCCCCGGGACCGCCGGCCCCGACCGCCGGCCCCGCCCCGCCCGCGTCGGCCAGCTCGAGCAGCGCCGCGGTCACCGACCAGTCCGGGCACCAGACGACCAGCGTGCGCACGGCGGCTACTCCAGCGCCAGCTCGCGGCGCTGCACGCCCGCACCGCGGCGTACGGCGACCTGGACGCGACGCTCGCGGAGCCGGCCGCGGCCCTGGCCGATGCCCTGCCAGGTCGTCTGCTCTGCGGAGAGCCGCGCTTCGCAGCGTGGCCACTCGCCGTGCACGACCAGCACCGACGACCGCGCCCGGAGCCGGGCGTCGAGGATCGAGGCGGACTTGGGGTCCACGCCTCCCACCGGGCGCAGCACGACCACCTTGAGCACGTCGACCAGCGCGGCGGTGACCTCGAGCCAGTGCTCGCCCGGCGCGGGCACCAGGACGGTGCGGGACAGGTCGATGCCGAGCTGGTGGGCGGCCTCGGCGCCGAAGTCGCCCCAGCCGGCGAAGCCCACCCACTCCCCGGCCTGCGAGGCACCGGCGGCCAGGGCCATCGCCAGCGTCGCCGAGTCGACGGCATAGCTGCCGCCCGTGCGCAGCTGCACGAGCCCGTCGAACAGGGGCAGCGTCGGCACCGTCAGCCGGGTGGGGCCACCCTGGAGAGCCTGGATCCGGCCGCGCAGCTGCTCGACGACGGCGAGCGTGTCACGCGACTCGACGACCTGCAGGCTCATCCCCCCATGATCGAACA
The DNA here is from genome assembly GCF_051280635.3 of Nocardioides proteolyticus. Taxonomy (NCBI): domain Bacteria; kingdom Bacillati; phylum Actinomycetota; class Actinomycetes; order Propionibacteriales; family Nocardioidaceae; genus Nocardioides; species Nocardioides proteolyticus. The sequence continues at coordinate 115,931 of NZ_JBNBPO030000010.1, forward strand.
AATGTTCGAACGACGCAAGGTGAGCCCTCCGGTGAGCCCCACCGTGAGCCCCGCAAGCCGGCTCAGCGCTTGCGCTTCTCCCGCGGCTGCACCTTGATCTCGATCGGCGTGCCGACGAACCCGAACTCCTCGCGCAGCCGGCGCTCGATGTAGCGCTCGTAGCCGGCGTCGAGCCTGCCGGTCGTGAACAGCTTGAACGTCGGGTGGGCCACCTGCACCTGGGTGCCGAACAGCACCCGCGGCTGCTTGCCGCCGCGGACCGGGTGCGGGTGCTCGGCGACGAGCCGGCCGAGGAAGGCGTTGAGCGCGCCGGTGGGCACCCTGGTCTCCCAGCCCTCGAGCGCCCGGTCGAGGGCCGGGACCAGCCGGTCGATGTGCCAGCCGGTGCGGGCGGTCAGGTTGATCCGCGGCGCCCACTGCACCTGCACGAGGTCGCGCTCGATCTCGCGGTCGAGGTAGTAGCGGCGCTCGCTGTCGACCAGGTCCCACTTGTTGAAGGCGATCACCAGCGCCTTGCCGGCCTCCCGCACCTCCTGCAGGATCCGGACGTCCTGCTCGGCGATCGACTGGCTCCCGTCGAGCACGAGCACGCAGACCTCGGCACGCTCGATCGCGGTGGAGGTGCGCAGCCAGGCGTAGTACTCGTGCCCCGAGGCCTCCTTGACCCGCTTGCGGATGCCCGCGGTGTCGATGAATCGCCACGTCCGCCCGCCCAGCTCGACCAGCTCGTCGACCGGGTCGACGGTCGTGCCGGCGACGTTGTCGACGACCACCCGCTCCTCGCCGGCGAGCTGGTTGAGCAGCGAGGACTTGCCGACGTTGGGACGGCCCACGATGGCGACCCGTCGCGGACCGCCCACCTCCTCGGCCACCTCCTCCGTGGCCTCGGGCAGCACCTTCAGCACGGCGTCCAGCAGGTCGCCCGAGCCGCGCCCGTGGAGCGCGGAGACGGTGTGCGGCTCGCCGAGCCCGAGGTTCCACAGCGCGTGCGCCTCCGCCTCGGCGCGCTCGTCGTCGACCTTGTTGGCCGCGAGCACCACCGGCTTGCCCGACTTGCGCAGCACCCGGACGACGGCCTCGTCGGCATCGGTGATGCCCACCGCGGCGTCCACCACGAAGAGGACCGCGTCGGCGAGGCTGACCGCGATCTCTGCCTGCGCCTTGATCCGCTCTGCCATGCCGCGGGCGTCGGGGTCCCAGCCGCCGGTGTCGACGACCGTGAACGCCCGGCCGCTCCACTCCGCGTCGTAGGAGACGCGGTCGCGGGTCACGCCGGGGACGTCCTCGACGACGGCCTCCCGCCGACCGAGGATCCGGTTGACCAGGGTCGACTTGCCGACGTTGGGACGCCCCACGACAGCGAGCACGGGGGTGTCAGTCATCAAGGTCTCCTACCGGGAGCGGGCCGGGAAGGCTCCGCCCCGTCTCGTCCAGGGCGTCGGCGAGCCCTGCGAGCATGTGCTCGTGCAGTGCGGCCGAGGTCAGTCGCACATTCTCCCGCGTCCGGGGCCACGGCACCGCATCGACGGGCACCGGCTCCCCCACCACGATGTCGATCCGGGCTCCCTTGGCCGGCAGCGAGCCGCTGGAGCCGCCCGGCTCACGGGTCCCCACGAACGTCATCGGTACGACGGTCGCGCCCGTCACCATCGCCAGGTAGGCCGCCCCGGTGCGGAAGGTGAGCAGGTCGCCCGGACCTCGCCGCCCCTCCGGGAAGACGCCGATCACACGGCCCTCGCGCAGCACGTGCAGCGCCGCCCGCACCGCGCCCGGGTCGGCGTTGAAGCGATCGACGGGGATCTGGCCGACCAGGCGCAGGAAGGAGCCGACGACCCCCTTGAACATCTCGATCTTCGTCAGGGCGTGCACCGGGCGGGGGGCGAAGATCGCCATCAGCGGGCCGTCGACGATGCCGATGTGGTTGGCGGCCACCACCACCGGGCCGGTGCGGGGGAAGCGCTCCGGGTGGTGCACCCGGACGTCGTACCGCCGGCGGATCAGCCAGCGGCCGAACGGCCGGCCGCTCTCGAGCAGCCACCGCGTGGGGTGGCGCGCGGTGTCGCTGCGGGGACGCTCGAGGTGGGCCCGCCTCACACGCGCTCCATCACCAGGCCCACGACGAGGTCCACGACCTCCTCGAGGGTGAGGTCGGTGGAGTCGATGTGGACGGCGCCGTCGGCCATCGTCAGCGGCGCGACGGCGCGGCCGGAGTCGATCCGGTCCCGGGCGAGGAGCGACTCGCGGGTGGCGCCGCCGTCGGCGCCGCCGTTCTCGAGCGCGCGCCGGGCGGCGCGGGCCGCCGGGTCGGCGGTCAGGTAGACCTTGACCTCGGCCTGGGGCCAGACGACCGAGCCGATGTCACGGCCCTCGACGACGATGCCGCCGCGGTGGCCACCGACGGGGGCGACGATCTCGCGCTGCAGCGCGACCAGCCGCTCGCGCACCGCGGGCACGGTGCTGACCGGCGAGACCGCACCGTTGACCTCGTCGCTGCGGATCTCGACCGAGACGTCGGTGCCGTCGACGGTGATCGTCGGCGCGAGCGGGTCGGTGCCGGACTCGATCACCGGGGTGCCGGCATGGGCGGCGACGGCCTCGGCGTCATGCACGTCGACGCCGTTGCGCAGCATCCACCAGGTCATGGCGCGGTACTGGGCGCCGGTGTCGAGGTAGCGCAGCCCGAGCCGGTCGGCGACCGCGCGGCAGGTGCTCGACTTGCCCGACCCCGAGGTGCCGTCGACCGCGACGACCACTCCGGAGGCGGTCGGTGCGGGCGAGGATCCGGTGCTGGCCGACGCGTTCACGGCCGCAGACTACCGGTGCGTGACCCAGCCCTTCGACTCGAGCGCGGTGCGCAGCTCCTCGGTCCGGTCGGCCGCGACGTCGAGCTCCACGAGCCCGACCGGGCGTCCCGGGTCGTGGTCGATGCGCACGTCCTCGATGTTGACGCCGCTGTCCCCGGCGTCGGCGAACAGCCGGGCCAGCTCGCCCGGATGGTCGGGTACGGCGACCCGGACCGCGTCCATCGGCTGCGGCGGGCCGCCGTGCTTGCCGGGGATCGCACGGGTGCCGGCGAGGCCGTGGCTGAGCAGCGACTCCAGCCCGGACCGGTCGCCGGTCCCGACCGCGTCGATCAGCAGCTCCAGCCGGTCGCGGACCTCGGCGAGGAGCGAGGCGACGGCCGGGGCGTTGCCCCCGATGATCTGGCTGTAGAGCCGCGGGTCGCCCCCGGCGACGCGGGTGACGTCGCGGATCCCGGTGCCCGAGAGCGCGAGGTGCTCGGGCGCGGCGCCCGCGAGGGTGCCCGCGACGAGCGAGGCCAGCAGGTGCGGCACGTGGGAGGTCCGGGCGACCGCCTTGTCGTGCTCGGCGGGCGTCAGCCGGACGGGCGTCGCCCCGCAGAGCGCGACCAGCGCCTCCACGACGCGGACGGCGGCCGGCGCGGCGCCGGGTCCCGGCGCGATGGCCCAGGGGCGGCCGTCGAAGAGGATCGCGCTGGCCGAGAGGGGGCCGGAGTGCTCGGTGCCGGCCATCGGGTGGCTGCCGACGTAGCGGCCGACCGCAGGGTGGTCGGCGACGGCGGCCAGCGGCGCGGCCTTCACGCTGCCGACGTCGGTCACGACGGTCTCGGGCCCGGCGGCGTCGAGCGCGGCCCGGATCGCCTCCCCCAGCGCGTCCGGCGGTACGGCGACCACGACGAGCTGCGGCTCGTCGGCCGCCGCGCGGGGGCGACCCGCACCCAGCCCGGACGCCGTCCGGACGTGCTCGGGCGCGGTGTCGGTCAGCAGCACGTCGAGCCCGGCCCGGCGGCAGGCCAGCGCGATCGAGGTGCCGATCAGGCCGGTGCCGACCACCTCGACAGGGCCGGTGAGGACCAGGTCGCTCATCCCGCAAAGGCTAGGGGATGGCGTCGGCCCCCGGTTGGTAGGACCCGAAGGACCAGTGGTTGCCCTCCGGGTCGAGCACGCTGCCGCCGCGACCGCCGAAGTCCTTGTCCTCCATCGGCCGTTGCACGGTGGCGCCCGCCGCGACGGCCCGCTCGAAGGCCGCGTCGGGGTCGGCGGTGACCAGGTAGGTGCCCGCCTTGCCCGGCTCGTGCAGCGGGCTGTCGTCGCGCTCGGTGCCGAACATCAGACCGCCCCCCTCGGGCCAGACCCACTCCGCGTGCTCGACCGTGCCGTCCTCGGCCCGGTAGGTGATGTGCTCCTGGAACCCGACAGCGCGCAGCCAGGCCATCATCGCGTCGGCGTCGCGGAAGGCGATGCACTGCCAGAGCCGCACGTCTGCGGCGCGGCCGTCCTTGCTCTGGGTCGTCGTCTCGCTCATGCCTTCGACGATGCCGCGCCTCGAGGGCCGGGGTCTTGAACGAATGGGAACTCCTCGCGCAGCCAGGTCGTCGGCGTGCAACCGGCGAGGGCCGTCCACTCCCGGCTGAGGTGCGCCTGGTCGCTGTAGCCGCAGCGGGCGGCGACCTCGGCCAGCGGCCGGTGACCGAGCAGCCGCCGGGCGGACTGGAACCTCGCCAGCCGCTGGAAGTCCTTCGGCGCCAGCCCGCACTCCGCCCGCACCAGGCTGGTGAGCCGGCGCCGGCTGTAGCCGACCTCCCCGGCCGCGTCCGCCACCCGCGCGCCGAGGGCCAGGCTGCGCAGCGCGCGGCCGACCTCGGCCCCCGGGGCGGGGTCGCCGGCCTCCGCGACCAGGCCCGCCACCGTGCGGTCGACGAGCGCCACCCTGGCCGGCCAGGTGGCGGTCGCGTGCAGCCGCTCGGGCAGCTCGAGGAGCGACGGCGCCAGCCCGTCGACCTCGCCGAGGTCGGTGAGGGCCCCGGCCAGCGCGGCCGCGGGCCGGCCGAGCAGCGCCCGGGCACCGCGCATCGTGAGGGCGAGCTGGATGCCGCGCTGGGCACCGGTGTGGTGGATCGCGGCCGGCGTGGTGTGCAGGCCGGCGAGCGACGACCAGCCGGCGTGCTCGGAGCCCTGCCGGTCCGCCCAGGAGACCCGCAGCGGCTCCCCGATCGGCAGCACGACGGTCAGCGTGGTGGACGGCAGGCCGCGATGGATCCCCGGCGCGCCGAAGTCGACGTCGTAGGGGACCCGCGCGGCGACGTACGTCCGGAGCGCCGCGGGAACCGGGGGGACCGCGATCACACCTCCACGGTAGCCAGCACCTCACGCAACCGGGAGGCGAACGCGTCCGGCTGACCGGGATAGCCGGACTCGCCGTCCGAGAAGCCGCCGTGGTGGCTGGGGAAGACGACCGCCTCCTGCCCGAGGTGGTGTGCCAGGGCGACCGCGGTGCGCCCGGTGAACGTGCCGGCCGACTCCTCGCCCACGGCGACCAGGATCGCGGTCGCTGCGTCCTCGAGCGCCCGCACCTCGGGCAGGTAGTCGCTCACGGCCCAGGAGCGGTCGGAGAGCAGCGGGTCGTCCCGCGACCCGTCGTCCTCCGCGGGAAGTCCCATCGCGGCCGGGTCCGGCGGCGGCTGGGAGAAGTAGGCGTCGGTGTACTCGCCCTGCCACGAGGTCATCGCGATGAAGGCCGCCATGCCGGCACCCCAGCCGTGCCGGTCGTAGGCGTCGCGCACCTCCGCCCGCGCACGGGCGGCGTGGTCGGCGTCGGGCAGGACCGGGAGCGTCGGGGGCTCGTGGGCGACCAGGACCGCGACGTCGCCGGGGTGCGCGGCGACCAGCGCCAGGGCGGTGACCGCGCCGCCGCTGCTGCCGAAGACGTCGACCGGACCGCCGCCGATCGCCTCGATCACGGCGTGCAGGTCCTCGGCCTGGACCCGGGGGTCGAAGTCGGACCGCCCGTCCTTGCGCTTGCTGCGCCCGATGCCGCGCGGGTCGTAGGTGATCACCGTGCGCTCCGGCATCCGGGCTGCGAGCGCCCGGAAGCCGGAGGCGTCCATCGGCTGGCCGACCAGCAGCAGCGGCCGGAGCCCGTCCGACGCGGATCGCGCGGGGTGCACGTCGTAGGCGAGGTCCACCTGGTCGGTCACCAGGGTGTGTGTCGTGGCTGAAGAGGTGGTGGTCATGGCCGTGCTGACCACCGCCACCCGCGGAACTCATCGCCGCCGGACCGACCGCTCCCGGATCAGAGGTCGAGGAGCTCCAGCAGCTCGCCGAGCTCGTCGTCGGTCAGCTCGCGGATCTGCCCGGCCTGGAGACCGCCCAGCTCGACGGGCCCGAACCGGGTGCGGCTCAGCTGGCGCACCGGGTGCCCGACCTGGTCGAGCAGCCGGCGCACGATCCGGTTGCGGCCCTCGTGGATGACGAGCTCCACGATCGAGCGCCCACCCATGGAGTCGAGCACCCGGGCCCGGCGTACCTGGACCGGTCCGTCATCCAGGGTGACGCCGGCGAGGAGGTCGGCGACGGTGCCCTTGGCGACCCGGCCGGCGACCTCCGCGACGTAGGTCTTCTCGACCTCGAACGACGGATGGGCCATCCGGTGCGCGAAGTCGCCGTCGTTGGTGAGCAGGAGCAGTCCGGAGGTGTCGGTGTCGAGCCGGCCGACGTGGAAGAGCCGCACCTCCTCCCGGTCCTCGGGCTGCCACTCCCGCACGACGTCGGTCAGCGTGCGGCGACCCTCGGGGTCGCTCATCGTCGACACCACGCCCCGCGGCTTGTTGAGCACCAGGTAGACGTGGTCCGAGACCGGCGGCAGCCGCCGGCCGGAGACCTTCACCACTGCCGTGCGGGGGTCGACCTTCGTGCCGAGCCGGGTGACGACCTCGCCGTCCACCTCGACCTCGCCGGCGAGCATCAGCTCCTCGCAGCGGCGTCGCGAGGCGACCCCGGACTGGGCGAGCAGCTTCTGGAGCCGGACCAGGCCGTCGTCGTCGACGGCGATCTCGCGGGTCACGCGTCCGACTCCCCCGACTGCTCCTCGTCCGCCGCGCCGGCGGGCTGCTCGGCTGCCTGCTCGTCCTGGCGGGCGCCGGCCAGCTCCTCCTCCATCTCCGCGAGGTCGGGCAGGTGCGGGGCGAGCTCGGGCAGCTCGTCGAGGGAGACGATCCCGATCCGCTCGAGGAAGTACGACGTGGTGCGGTAGAGCGTGGCGCCGTGCTCACCGTCCTGACCGGCCTCCTCGACCAGGCCGCGGTTGAGCAGCGTGCGCATCACTCCGTCGACGTTGACGCCGCGCACCGCCGAGACCCGCGCGCGCGACACCGGCTGCTGGTAGGCGACCACGGCCAGCGTCTCCAGCGCGGCCTGGGTGAGCCGCGCCTGCTGGCCCTCCAGCACGAACGCCTCGACGACCGGGGCGAACTCCTCGCGGGTGTAGAACCGCCACCCGCCGGCGACGTTGCGCAGCTCGAAGCCGCGGCCCTGCTCGTCGTACTCGGCCCGCAGCCCGGTGAGGGCCTCGGCCACCTCCGGTGGCGGGTAGCCGACCGCGGTCGCCAGGGCGAGCTCGTCGAGCGGCTGGTCGGCGACCATGAGCACCGCCTCGAGCGCGGGCCGGAGCGCCGCGACGGGGACGGGCAGGGCCTCGTCGACCTGGTCAGTCATCGGTCTGGTCCTCCCTGGATGGCTCGGGCGGCTCCGGCAGCTGCGGAGCCCCGTCGAACTCGTCGGTGATCACGGCGTCCACGTCGACCTCCTCGTCGCCGGTCCACCGCACGGTGAGCTCGCCCAGCGGCGTCACCTGGTCGAACGCGACGGCCCCCTCGCGGAACAGCTCGAGCAGGGAGAGGAACCGGGCGACCGTGGTGAGGGTGTCGGGCGAGTCGCCGCAGAGGGCGCGGAAGGTCATCGTGCCACTGCGGCGCAGCCGGTCCATCACGATGGTCGCCTGCTCGCGCACGCTGACGGTCGGGGCGTGGATGTGGTGCAGGGTGAGCTCGAGCTCGGGCTTGGGCTCCATCGCCTTCGCCGCCAGCGCCGCGAAGGCGTCCAGGCCGATGCCGATGAGCACCTCCGGCAGCAGGCCGGCGAACCTCTCCTCGAGGCCGACCGCGCGCGGGTGCCGCTTCGCCTCCGCCTGGAGCCGCCGGTCGAGCACCGCCGCCACCTGCTTGTAGGCCTTGTACTGCAACAGCCGGGCGAAGAGCAGGTCGCGGGCCTCGAGCAGCGCGAGGTCCTCCTCGTCCTCGACGTCGCCCTGGGGCAACAGCCGCGCGGCCTTGAGGTCGAGCAGGGTGGAGGCGACGAGCAGGAAGGAGGTGGTCTCCTCCAGGTCGACGCCGCCGCTGCCCGAGAGGCTCTTGACGTGGGCGATGAACTCGTCGGTGACCTGGGACAGCGCGATCTCGGTGACGTCGAGCTTGTGCTTGGAGATCAGGTTGAGGAGCAGGTCGAAGGGGCCCTCGAAGTTGTCCAGCCGGACCTCGAAGCCCGCCCGCGAGGCCGCCTCGGCGGTCGGGGCCTCCTCGGTGGTCACCCAAACATCATGACTCACGCAGGCGCCTGACCAGCGCGGAGTCCTCCCCGTCGGACTCGAACTCGGCCAGCACCAGGTGCAGCGCCTCCCGGACCAGCCGGCCGCGGTCGACGACGAGGCCGAGCTCGCCGCGCAGCCGCAGCCGGGTCTGCTCCAGCTCCATCAGCTCCGCGGAGGTGACGTAGACGGTGATCTTCTCGTCGTGGCGGACCCGCCCGCTGGGCTTCTTGGGCGTCTCTGCGCCGTCTGCGCCGTCTGGGCCGCCGGGGCCGTCGGGGGCGTCGGGCACCGCGCGCACCGCACGCGGCGACTCCGGCTCCCCGGTCGCCCGGAACAGGTCGTCGGCCGCCGGCAGGCTCACGCGTCGAGGCACCGCAGCGCCACCTCCTTGGCCAGCTGGCGGTAGGCCTCGGCGCCCGAGGACCCCGAGGCGTACGACGTGATCGGCTCGCCCGCGACGGTGGAGTCGGAAAACTTCACGGTCCGGCGGATCACGGTGTGGAAGACCTTGTCGCCCCAGGCCTGCACCAGGCGCTCGAGCACCTCCCGGCCGTGGAGCGTGCGGCCGTCGTACATCGTGCCGAGCACGCCGTCGACCTCGAGCGCGGGGTTGAGGCGCTCCTTGACCTTGTCGATGGTCGCCTTGAGCAGCGCGACCCCGCGCAGCGCGAAGTACTCGCACTCCAGCGGCACGATCACGCCGTGGGAGGCCGTGAGCGCGTTGACGGTCAGCAGGCCCAGCGACGGCTGGCAGTCGATCAGGATGACGTCGTAGCGCTCGAGCGCGGGAGCCAGCACCCGCTGCAGGGTCTGCTCGCGCGCCACCTCGTGCACCAGCTGCACCTCGGCCGCGGACAGGTCGATGTTGGAGGGCAGCAGGTCCATGCCGGGCACGCCGGAGGGCACGACCACGTCGTCGATCGTGGTCTCCCGGTCCATCAGCAGGTTGTAGACGGTGGAGTCCATCTCGTGCGGGTTGAGGCCCAGCCCGACCGACAGCGAGCCCTGCGGGTCGAAGTCGACGAGCAGCACCTTGCGGCCGTACTCCGCGAGCGCGGCGCCGAGGTTGATGGTGGTCGTGGTCTTGCCGACCCCGCCCTTCTGGTTGCACATCGAGATCACGCGGGCGTGGCCGTGCTCGGCCACCGGGCGCGGGTCGGGCAGGAACGGCATCGGCCGGCCGGTCGGGCCGAGCTCGGTGGTCGCCCCGGCGCTCATCGCGGACTCCGGGAACTGGAGCGTCGCCGCGACGTCCGCGCCACCGCGGGCATCACGAGCATCGAGCAGATCGCGTGCGTCGTCGTGGCCGCGCGCCGGGACCGGCGTCCGCGGCGGCATGTCGGGTGCACTGGAACCTCCGTGGAGACCGACCATCGCCCTCACCTCTGTCTGTCGGTTGCGGGCCACTTCCCCATGGCCCGGGACTTCCTCCATCCAACAATGTCGACACGGCGACATTGGGGAGGACGCGCCGCCCGCGCCGAACTGTCCGCGCGCGTCGGCGCTCAGCCGCCGAGCCGGCGCATCTCCTCGACCCGGACGACCGCCTCGCCGACCTCGTCGGAGGCGCCCAGGTCGACCACCGCCTCGAGCACCCAGTCGTGGTGCCCTTCGGGGTCGTGGAGGGTCTGCACCACGCGCCACACGCCTCCGGTGACGTCCTTCTCGACCGCGAGCAGGTCGGGTCCGCGCGCGTCGGCGTCGGTAAGCACCCGGTCGTGCTCCTGGTAGTAGTCGTCGAGCGCCCGGTCCCAGCGGTCGGAGGTCATCACGACCTCCCGGGCCGGCTCGGTGGCCTCCGCCGCGGCCGCCTCCAGCGCGGCGAGGGCCGGCACGTCGTCGCGGGCGACCAGGTCGACCCGGCGCCACAGCGCGTTGCGCACCATCACCTCGAAGACCCGGCCCTGTTGGCTGAGCGGCCGCGGCGGCGGAGGCGGCGCGTGCTCGGCGACGGTGGCCGGCACGTGGGTCGGGTCGTTCAGCGCCTCCCACTCGTCGAGCAGCGAGGAGTCGACCTGCCGCACCGTCTCCCCGAGCCACTCCACGAGCACCTCCAGCTCCTCGGTGCGGTACGACGCCGGGACGGTCTGCCGCAGGGCGCGGTAGGCGTCGGTGAGGTAGCGGAGCACCAGCCCCTCCGAGCGGGCGACCTGGTAGCGCGACACCAGGTCGGTGAAGCCCATGCCCTGCTCCCACATCTCCCGGACCACCGACTTGGGCGCGAGCGCGTCGGGCGAGAGCCACGGATGGCGCTCGCGGTAGG